>JBIKYI010000326.1:0-4220 GCA_044355355.1 Limnothrix sp.
GATCGCATTTTTGTCGAGTAGAGCAACAATATTTTGGGAGATCCATCAATGCACATTCACTTTCGCTTGGATCACGTAACCGCATTGATGTTCGCCTTCATTAATCCATTGGGTGCGTTCTACTTTGCAATCTGGCAAAATCGCTTCAAACATTTCGAGTTCGTTGCCACAAACTGCCGGGAAGGATTCGGCAACTTCGGCGATCGCACAATGATGTTCCATCAACAAAAAACCTTCCTGACCATGATTTTCCGCAGGGATAACCTCCGCCATGTAACCCTCCGCCTGCCGTAAACTCACCAACCGCGCTAAACGTTGCGCCAAAGAACCACGACCCAGGCGATCGCGATATTCCAGCGCCTTCTTCTGCCACTGCTTCCGGAGAATCACCTGCACCTGCTCCTCCCCACCCGTCTCCCGCACCGCAGCCAAAAAAGACACCGCAAAATCACTATATCGATTCGGAAAGCGATCGCGACCCGTCCGACTCAACTCATAAAAATAATTAGGACGACCCATCCCCTCCTGCTGCGCCCGATGGTCGATCAACCCCTCCGACTCCAAATCCTTCAGATGACGACGTACCGCCTGGGGACTAATTTGTAAAGATTCCGCGAGTTCAATCGCCTTAGCTTGACCATGCTTAAGCAAATAATCCAGAATATCTTGCTTGGTCGAACGGGTTTCAGAAATAGCCATAGGTGAGCGGTCAACAAAATAGACTGCAAATGTTTGACAACTTTTTTGTTGTTAAAGTACCTTAGAGACATGACTAAAACAATAAAAACGTTGTTTTAATCAATCATAATCGCGTTTCCCCATTTGAACAACGCATCATCTGCGAAATCACCCCGAAGTATTTGCAGAAATCACCTAAACCATTTCTAGCGAGAAAGTACTCCAGCATGAGCGCGACTGTCAAAACCCTTGTCAATCAGCCATACAAATACGGTTTCGTCACAGACATCGAGACCGACAGCATTCCCCGTGGACTCAGCGAAGATGTTGTTCGCCTGATCTCCGCCAAGAAAAACGAACCCGAATTCATGCTGGAGTTTCGCCTCAAGGCTTACCGTCAGTGGCAAAAAATGACCGAGCCAAAATGGGCACATGTCAACTATCCCCCCATTGACTACCAAGATATCGTCTACTATTCCGCCCCCAGCAAAGACGTAAAAAAAGTTGAAAGTCTCGACGATGTAGACCCCGCCCTCCTCGAAACCTTTGAGAAACTAGGCATTCCCCTGTCAGAACAAAAAAGACTCTCCAACGTTGCCGTAGACGCAATTTTTGATAGTGTTTCCATCGCGACCACCTTTAAAAAAGACCTCGCGAAACATGGCGTCATTTTCTGCTCCATCTCCGAAGCCCTCCAGGAACACCCCGAACTCGTTAAAAAATATCTTGGTTCTGTCGTTCCCATTGCAGATAACTTTTTCTCCGCCCTAAACGCCGCCGTCTTTAGCGATGGTTCCTTTGTCTTCATCCCGAAAGGTGTGAAATGTCCGATGGAATTGTCCACCTATTTCCGCATTAATAACGGTGATACAGGGCAGTTTGAGCGGACGTTGATCGTTGCCGAGGAAGGGGCATCTGTAAGTTACCTCGAAGGCTGCACCGCACCTATGTTTGATACCAATCAACTCCATGCCGCCGTAGTCGAACTGGTTGCCCTCGATAATGCCGACATTAAATATTCCACCGTGCAAAACTGGTTTGCTGGAGATGAGAACGGCAAGGGTGGCATTTATAACTTTGTGACCAAGCGTGGACTTTGCAAGGGGGTCAATTCCAAAATTTCCTGGACTCAGGTGGAAACCGGTTCAGCAATTACCTGGAAATATCCGAGTTGTGTATTGTTAGGGGATAATTCCGTTGGTGAATTTTATTCCATCGCCCTGACGAATAATATGCAGCAGGCGGATACAGGCACAAAGATGATTCACATCGGCAAAAATACCCGCAGTACGATTATTTCTAAGGGGATTTCTGCTGGTAAATCAAAGAATAGCTACCGTGGCTTGGTGAAGATGAATCCCAAGGCGGATGGGGCAAGAAACTATTCCCAATGTGATTCGATGCTCATTGGTGATACGGCGGAGGCGAATACTTTTCCTTACATTCAGGTAGATAACCAAAATGCGAAGGTGGAGCATGAGGCTTCGACGGCAAAGATTGGGGAAGAGCAACTTTTCTATTTTGCCCAGCGGGGGATTTCTGAGGAGGATGCCATCTCGATGTTGGTCAGTGGTTTCTGTAAGGATGTCTTGAGTGAATTACCCATGGAGTTTGCGGCGGAAGCTGATAAGCTACTGAGTCTCAAGTTGGAGGGGGCTGTGGGGTAATTCAGATATCAGATATCAGACATCAGATATCAGGTATTGATGTATTGGTAGGGATAAATAAGCTTAAATATCATGATCTTCATTAACCCTAAAACAGATTTTGCCTTTAAAAAGATCTTTGGATCTGATCAAAGTAAGGATATTTTGATTAGTTTTCTCAATGGGATTCTATATAGCGGTGAATCAGTGGTTGAAGATCTAGAAATTTTAAATCCCTATCAAGTGCCTCACATTCGGGGCGTAAAAGATACTTACCTTGATGTTCGTGCCAAAATCACTGGTGATCAAACGGTCATCATTGAAATGCAAGTGTTGAATGTGGAGGGTTTTGAAAAACGTATTTTATATAATGCGGCAAAAGCTTATTCGATTCAGTTGGGTTCAGGGCAAGCCTATACTACTTTAAATCCGGTGATTGCTTTAACGATTACTGATTTTTCGATGTTTGAGGGGCATGAGTTTATTTCCCATTATGTCCTCAAAGAAAAAAGCTATTTAACGGACTATATTAGTAGTGATATTGAACTTGTCTTTGTCGAACTACCTAAATTCAATAAAGAGTTAAATGAACTACAAAGTCTCACTGATAAATGGTTGTTTTTTGTGAAGAAGGCGAGGGAACTAAACGATATTCCGCCCATTATGGGTGAAGTTTCTGAGATTCGTCATGCCTTTGAAATTGCCAATCAAGCTGGCTTGAGTCAGGCGGAACTCGACGATCTTGAGCATCAAGAATTCTTTATTCAAGATCAGATGAATGCTATCCTTAAGGCACAAAAAGAAGGTTTAAAACAGGGCATCGAGCAAGGGAAAAAAGAGCAGGCGATCGCCATTGCGAGACAACTGTTAGATGTTCTTGATGATGCAACAATTACTCAAACAACTGGGCTTTCACTTGAAGAAATTCAAAATCTGAAATAATGAGGTAAAAAAACCTCTATAATATTCAAATATTGACAAAGTTTATTTTTATTTTTGCAATTTTTAATTGAAATTTTTTAAATTTTATGAGTGACGTTATTTTATCGGTTAAGGATTTGACGGCAAATGTCGATGGTCAGGAGATTCTCAAGGGGGTCAATCTTGAGATTCGGGCGGGGGAAATCCACGCGATCATGGGTCGTAATGGTTCTGGGAAGAGTACGCTTTCTAAGATTATTGCGGGTCATCCTGATTATGAAGTGACGGGCGGTGAGGTGATTTATCGCGGTGAAAATATTCTCGAAAAGGAAGCGGAAGAACGGGCGTTAGCAGGAATTTTCTTGGCGTTTCAATATCCTTTGGAAATTCCTGGGGTGAGTAATCTGGATTTTCTACGAGTTGCCTATAATGCCAAGCTCAAACATCAGGGCAAAGAGGAAATTGATGCGTTTGATTTTGAGGATTTGATTGAGGAAAAGTTGGCGATCGTTAAGATGAATCCCAGTTTCCTGGAAAGAAGTCTCAATGAGGGTTTTTCTGGTGGTGAGAAGAAGCGCAATGAGATTTTGCAAATGGCATTATTAGAGCCGAGTTTGGGAATTCTTGATGAGATTGACTCTGGCTTAGATATTGATGCTTTGCGCATCGTTGCGGAGGGGGTCAATCAGTTAGCCCATAGTGAAAATGCGTTTCTGTTGATTACTCACTATCAACGACTGTTGGATTATATTACGCCACATTTTGTACATGTGATGTATGACGGTCGAATTGTGAAGAGTGGTGGTAAGGAATTGGCGCTGGAACTGGAAGAGACAGGTTACGATTTCCTTGATCAAGAACTTGCTGCGGGGGTTGTTTAGTATCCATGGCTATAGAACCTCAGGCGATCGCCTCCTTAGAGAATTCCATTACGATGTTGGACTTATCCCTAGCGCCCTTGTTGCGTTTGGCGGA
>JBIKYI010000267.1:0-4907 GCA_044355355.1 Limnothrix sp.
ACAGGCATCGGACTTGCCGTCTGCAAAAAAATCGTCCAGCGCCATGGCGGCAGAATTTGGGTCGAATCAACCTATGGCGAAGGTTCAACATTCTTCTTTTCCCTACCTCGCGTCAGTCAACCCAAGACCACACCCCCACCCAACAGATCAACATAACCAGTGATCTTGATCTCTTCCTAGATCGACGACCTTTGCTACATTTAAGACATCTGTAATTTGATGCGAGCACACCAAAGTATCAAATCGCACAATAAGCAAACATTTGGTGCAACTATGGGAGGTTCCCGTGAGTTTTGAAAACGATCATCAAGAATGTCTAAAAAAACTCATCTGGGCGATGGAAGAGCTACATATCGACTTCGAAATGGCTCAGCTTCAGAAAATTGCCAACCTCATTGTGCAGACAATGACAGGTCCCTGGCGCTCCTTCCATACCCCAGAACACATTTTTGAAGTTGGTGGCTCCGATAATGCCATCGAATTACTAGCCGCCCTATTCCATGATGTCGTTTACGTCCAAGTTGATAAGAGCGTTAACTTTAACCTGAGCTTCTATATCGTCCACTTTGTCAAAGAAGTGCGGGAGCAGCTATTTGTCCGCGACAGAGACGAATTACCCGAAGATCAGACCTTTGAGATGATCCTCGATCTCTTCGGCTTTCAGCCCGGTCAAGCCCTATCCTCTTTTAGTGGACAAAACGAATTTTTAAGTGCAATTGTCGGCGCAAAGGTCTTAGAACCATTTCTCTCGCCCCAACAATTGGTGGAAATTATCTGTTGCATCGAGACCACCATTCCTTTCCGTCCCGATGACGATCAAGGTCTCAGTGCCGCAATGAAACTATTTAACCGTTTACAGGCGGTCAACCAAAAGTATGACCTCGGTTTAGGACAAACAAACCTAGAAGATACTATCCGGCGTGCAATACGTCTCTCGAACCGGGATGTCGGTAGTTTTGCCAATCCTAGTCCGGCTCGTTTCCTCGATGGCACTTGGGATCTCTTGCCGGAAACCAACCATAATCTCCATAACCGTTCTTCCTATACGGTGGCGGAATATCGTCAGGCATTACAGAAGATGGAAGGCTTTATGAATTTCCTCAAGCCTGAGATTATTTTTCAGCGCTTTATGGGGGAACCGAGTGAACAGGACTATGCCACTCTGATTTCCCAGTCTGAACATAATTTGCAGGTGGGCCGCCTCTACCTTGGTTGTAAATTGTTCACCATTGGTTTCCTGGAGGCTATTTCCCGCCGTTTAGGTCGTGATATTCCTGTGTCCAGCATGATGGGGGAACTCCCTTCCCAGGGGGATGAGGAACTTCGTTCTAAGTTGATTGATTATATCCCTGAGATTGATAGTGCTTTTCCCCTGAAGGATGAGATTGAGGAGGAAGTTTTGGATCTGCTGGAGAAGGGGCGCTGTCAGAGTGCTTCCTATGATCTGAAGAATTCGCCTCTGGCTACTTATATTGTGAAGTCGATTGGGTTTGATGCGGTGCGCCATCAGTGCGATCGCTCGAAGTTGTTTTTCCGGGGTGAACTGACCCAGGAGCAATTTCTAGAGGGAGTGAACCCTGAAATTACCCTGACGGTGATTAAGGGGATCACGAAACTATTTGAGCAACGCCAAGCCTCCTTATCGAAGATCATGCCTGTGATGACTGCCTAGGGGAGTCCGTTGGCTAGGGGTTTGAGGGAGAAACGGTTCGGTCTTGATTGGATGATCGAGTTACAATATTTTTACCCTGAATTATTGTTCTACTCCCTAAAGATATTGTGACTATTTCTCCGATCTCCCCATCTAATCTGACTTTTGAACCGAATCAGCCTGATGCTTTGGGTCGTTTTGGTATGTATGGTGGCAAGTATGTGCCGGAAACCTTGATGCCTGCTTTGGCTGAATTGGAGTCCGCCTATGCTCAATACCGTCGTGACCCTGAGTTTCAGGCGGAACTGACTGGTTTGTTGAAGGATTATGTGGGTCGTCCGAGTCCTTTGTATTTTGCGGAACGGTTGACGGCTCGTTATGCTCGTCCGGATGGTTCGGGGCCGCAGATTTTTCTCAAGCGGGAAGATTTGAATCATACTGGGGCGCACAAGATTAATAATGCGATCGCCCAAGCTTTACTTGCCAAACGGATGGGCAAAAAACGGATTATCGCCGAGACGGGAGCAGGTCAACATGGGGTTGCCACAGCGACGGTTTGTGCTCGGTTTGGTCTGGAATGCATCATCTATATGGGTGTGCAGGATATGGAACGTCAGGCGCTCAATGTGTTCCGTATGAAACTCCTAGGGGCGACGGTACAACCTGTGGCAGCGGGTACAGGGACATTGAAGGATGCGACTTCCGAGGCGATCCGTGATTGGGTCACCAATGTTGAGACCACCCACTATATTTTGGGTTCAGTGGCAGGTCCCCACCCCTATCCGATGATGGTACGGGATTTTCACGCGATTATTGGTGAGGAAACCCGTGTGCAGTGCCAAGAAAAATGGGGTGGTTTGCCGGATATTCTCGTTGCCTGTGTGGGGGGCGGCTCCAATGCGATGGGATTATTCCATGAGTTTGTCCGGGATGCTGCGGTGCGTTTAATTGGCGTTGAGGCGGAGGGTTCTGGGGTGGCAAGTGGTCACCATGCGGCAACTTTGACCCAAGGTAAGCCCGGTGTTCTGCATGGGGCGATGAGCTATTTGTTGCAGGATACGGAAGGTCAGGTGATTGAAGCCCATTCGATTAGTGCGGGTCTAGATTATCCTGGGGTTGGCCCGGAGCATAGTTACCTCAAGGATACAAGCCGTGCGGAATATTACAGTGTGACGGATCAGGATGCGGTGGCAGCGTTCCGTCGGTTGTCTGAACTGGAGGGGATTATTCCGGCGTTGGAAACGTCCCATGCGATCGCCTATTTAGAGACCCTTTGTACAGAGGTAGAAGGCAGTCCCCGCATTGTGATCAACTGTTCCGGTCGTGGTGACAAGGATGTACAGACCGTGGCTAAATATCTCGACACCAACGGCTGGGATTAGAGCCGCGTTTTGAGCCTGTTTAGGCATTTTGGAGTGGGGTTTGCCATTGATGGTAAGCCCCTTGTTTTTTACAGCTTCAGAGCCAGACTTTAGGGCAAAAATTGGCAGATAATGGGGCGCAAGGGATTAATGGATGAATTTTCCTCGGAAAGTGTGCCGAGTCGTTAAGATTGAGGGAACGTCAATTTTCAGCTAGTTTTTGAGAGAACCCTGTGTCCCTTTCCCGTCGTAATTTTCTCACGCTCTTGGGCGCAAGTACCGCAACCACAGCTTTTTTAGAGCCTTTAAAGCATTTTTATCGTCGGGCAGAGGCGGCAGTTCCCCTCAATGTCAAGCGGTTTGGGGAATTAGTGCTTGACTCACAAGGGATTTTTGATTTGCCAAAGGGGTTTCAATATCGTATTCTGGCGACTTCTGGTAAAGCATTAACGGATGGTCAGGCTGTGCCATTGGCTCCGGATGGGATGGCTGCCTTTCCTTTACCTGGGGGAAAAACGGCTCTGATTTGTAACCATGAGATTGGTTTAGGGTCTACTCCGGCGGCGATCGCCCCCAAGAAATATCGCTATGACAATATTGCGGCGGGTGGGACAACAACTTTAGTGATCAATAGCCAGCGGGAAGTGGAACAACATTACGTTTCTCTAGCAGGTACGATCCGCAACTGTGCCGGTGGTGCAACGCCCTGGGGTACTTGGGTGAGTTGCGAGGAGGATGTGACAACCCCCACATTGAGTGGCAGCGTGCAGCAAAAACATGGGTATAACTTTGAAGTTTCTCCGACCGGAATTCAGCCAGCAGTTCCCCTGAAGGCGATGGGGCGCTTTAACCATGAGGCGATCGCCGTGGATCCTGCCACAGGCTATGTCTACCAAACCGAAGACCGCAATGATAGTTGTATTTATCGCTTTCGCCCCAATGAATGTCACAACCTGAATTCTGGTGGACAACTCGAAGCCCTGGCGATCGCCGGACAGCCAACCCTCGATACCAGCAAATCTTTTCCCTTGGGTGAACTGTTCCCGGTGGATTGGATTCCCCTAGAGAACGTTGATCCCGACGAAGATACATTACGCTATGAAGCCCAGGCGAAAGGCGCGGCGATCTTTAAACGGGGCGAAGGCATGATCTACGGTCAGGGTAAAATTTATTGGACTTGCACCAATGGCGGCAATGATAATCTCGGACAAATTTTTGCCTACCAGCCAGCCACCAATGAACTGAGTTTATTTGTTGAAGCGACTGCCAGCGGTGTCCTGCAATATCCCGATAACCTGACCCTAGCCCCCTTCGGCGATTTAATTGTCTGTGAGGATGGGGTAAAACCTCAGTATTTATACGGTGTGAGTCCCCAGGGAGATTGCTATCATTTAGGTCGTAATGCCCTTAATGACAGTGAATTGGCGGGGATCTGTTTTGCACCGGATGGTCGCACAATGTTTGTGAATATTCAACGACCAGGACTTACTTTGGCTATATAGGGGGACTGGTAATTCACTGCAATTATCGCTAAAACCCATAAAATGAAAATGAAATTGTTTGATATTACTTGAAAACGTCCCCATTGAATCATCTGGAAATAGTACAAACAAAATTTATCGAAATTCTTTTCATGATTGTCCGTGCGGGTTGCATACGCCTTTGAATACCAATCTAGATTTATACATTCCGGTGGGAGAACCATGAGCCATTTAAAAATTCAGCGATCGCCTGAGTGCTTTAAAGACTCTGTGGAGTTAATGTTTGGCTACGTACGTCACCAGATGAAACTGGAGGCGAGCGACAAACTGCTTTATTTCCACAATTTCAACCATGTGTTGGGGGTACAACGACGGGCTGAGTTGCTGTTTGATGCGGTGCGTCCCCACTGGCAG
>JBIKYI010000123.1:0-7166 GCA_044355355.1 Limnothrix sp.
TGCTAAAATGGGTGTAACTCATAGGGATTTCTTATTGTTTTGCTTAACATCAGAATATCCTTATAAGTCCCTCTTCAGAAAGACCCTAGGTGTTGCACTTCAAATTTGAATTGGCGGACTAAAAACTTTCCAGAAAAATTGATTAAATTTATTAATAAATCCATGAGTATATTTATTAATATACCGATTATGACCTAATTGATTTTCCGATCAAAAAAACCCGCAGCATCGTTGCCCAACAAATTACCCAACTAAAAAAGTCGCAGATTCCCCGACTCCTCCCAGATAATTTCCTCCATCATCCGTCAACAAATAGGCAATTATCCAAATAATACAGTCCATCAAATATCACAAAACACAACAAAAATCATCAGCTAAATCCTGTGTCTAGATCCAGCCGATGACTCAATGATGATTCAATATAGAGGAACCGAAGATTTAACCTTCAGTAACCTGCTTTAAATGAATGTGCTTATAGCCGATCTTGATCTCAAACTCGTCACCGGGTTTAAGATTCATTTGAGCAGTATAGGTAGCACCAATAACAATTTGACCATTCTTATGAACACTGACACGGAAAGTCGGTTCACGCCCCCGTCCATCTTGGCTTCCACCAGGATCCAAAGGCAAACCTTTTGCCTCTAAAACTGCATCATAAAAACCCGTCAAATTTACACGAGTTTGTCCATTTTTTGTAGAACTATAACCACAAAGCTTAGCCGTTTCGCGGCGAGGCAAATGGGATAATTCCTTGACTTTACTGAGAAGTGCTTTCCCTTTTAAGGCAGTAGTTGGCGTTTCGCTCATAATATCTAAAACTTTTGATGTTTTACATCGAACTTTCTTTCAGTGACAAATTTATCACATATGTAAATATAACCGCAAAAAAATGATTTTGATCATAATTATCAAAAAGTTTCAAAAAAACAGGATTCGTTGTTCAAACTTCCTTGGTAATTTTCTGATAAATGTCAAGTTTATTGAACTTTCTCAATTTCCGTTCAATCTTTTGGGCAGGTATTTTAGACTAAGGAGGAGAGAATAACCGTCAAAACGACTTGCTAAGATGGACATCACGTTTCAAGTTTTACGTCAACGCCAAAGAAATGTAGCCCCAGAATTTGTCAGCTATCAGCTTTCCGTACCTGAGAGTACAACGATCTTGGATTGTTTAAATCAGATTAAATGGGAGCAAGATGGTTCCCTGGCATTTCGCAAAAATTGTCGTAATACGATTTGCGGAAGTTGTGCCATTCGCATTAATGGACGTTCTGCTTTAGCTTGCAAGGAAAATGTTGGCAGTGAGCTGGCAAGGCTACAACAAATTGATCCGACTCTCAAGGATAATCCCACCTTTGCGATCGCCCCATTAGGGAATATGCACGTCATCAAAGATCTTGTCGTCGATATGCAGAATTTTTGGGACAACCTCGAACAGGTAGAACCCTATGTAAGCACCCAATCCCGCACCATTCCTGAACGAGAATTTTTACAAAGTCCAGCCGAAAGAGAAAAGCTAAATCAGACCGGAAATTGTATCCTCTGTGGTGCCTGTTATGCAGAATGTAATGCTGCTGCCGTTAACCCAGAATTTGCAGGTCCCCATGCCCTAGCCAAAGCCCAAAGAATGCTCGTCGATTCCCGCGATGACCAAACAGAAACTCGCCTCGAAAAATATCACGATCCTAACTTCGGTGTGTGGGGTTGCACCCGCTGTTATCAATGTAATAATGTCTGTCCCCAAGAAGTCGCCCCCATGGATCAAATCACCCAGATCAAGAGCGAATTATTACGACGGAAAGATCCCACCACCAACCGCACCATTCGCCACAGAAAAACCCTCATTAACCTGGTCAAACAAGGGGGCTGGATCGATGAACGAAAATTCGCCTTCCTCGTCATGGGATTACAGAACGTGAGCGAAATTTTCCCCCTAGGCTGGCGCATGTTAACCCACGGCAAATTGCCCATCACCTTTGAAGCATCCTCCGGAACAGCACAGGTTAAAAGTTTAATAGAACAAGTTACCTCTTTAGAACAAGCAAGTTCAGATAATCCAGTCAGATAATCCAGTAAAATGGGACTTCCATAAAATAAAAAGTAAACTACAAGTTCTTAAAAAGTTCTCAATAGATATCCTATGACAGCACAGGCAACAGCTTCGACGGATGCGATCCTGCATCAACCCATTTTGGGTTCTCGGCGCTTTAGTAATATTCTCTGGGCAAGCGTTTCTGCCATTGGCGGCGTAGGCTTCTTGCTTGCGGGTCTTTCCAGCTATTTCCATACCAATTTTCTGATCGTCAGCGACACCAGTGCCATTCAATTTATTCCCCAGGGGGCAGCTCTGACCTTCTACGGGATTGCAGGCACGTTATTATCTGCTTATCTCTGGTTCGTCATATCTTTGAACGTTGGTGGTGGCTACAACGAGTTTAATAAGAACACCGGGATGGTCACGATTTTCCGCCATGGTTTTGTTGGAAAAAACCGAGTGATTAACTTCCAATATCCCCTTGCTGATGTTTTGTCTGTCCGGGCGGAGATTAAAGAGGGTCTTAATCCTCGACGGGTTCTGTATCTCCGGGTAAAAAATAAGGGTGATATTCCCTTAAACCGTGTGGGGGAACCGATTCCTCTGGCTGAGTTAGAAAATCAAGGGGCTGAGTTGGCTCGGTTTTTGACCATTCCGCTTGAGGGTCTGTAGATCTGAATTCTGTGATTTATGTCCTGTGATTCATAACGTGATCTAACTTGATTTATTGATGCGGTTCATAATTCAGTGAATTTTGTAGGGAACTTTGGGGTGGAGCTTCCGCGTCGGGTTCCCTAGTTTGTCTCTGGTTTGTATTTGTTTGTGTAGTTCTTTTGTACGTTTATTTATGTGGAGGATGAAAATCCCAATGCGTCGATCCTGGTTAGTTTTGTGTGTTGCCTTTTTGATTGGCAGTTTGACTTTGGCGGGTTGTTCCCCTGCGAATAATCCAGATGGAACCCAGGGGAAGGCTCCTCAATCGACGACGGTTAATCCTTTTGCTGAGTTTACGCCGCGTCTGAATGGCATGGCGAAAGTGGAAATGATTGTCGGTGGTAAGTCGATCATTATTGAACTGAATGGTGAGGATGCGCCGATAACTGCGGGTAATTTTGCGGATTTGGTGCAGCGTGGTGTTTATGATGGGGTGGTTTTTCACCGGGTGATTCGGGATCCGGAGCCTTTTGTGGCTCAGGGGGGTGATCCGAATGGTAAGGATCCGAAGGTGCCGATTTCTCAGTTGGGGGTTGGTAGTTTTGTGGATCCGCAAACGGGTGCGCCTCGTTATGTGCCGCTGGAAATTAAGTTGAAGGACAGCGATGAGCCTGTTTATGGTCGGGATAAGTTAGATCCTTCTAAGGTGGTCTTGCAGCATAAGAAGGGAGCGATCGCCATGGCGCGTTCCCAAATGCCAAATTCTGCTTCGGCTCAGTTTTATTTTGCCTTAGCGGATTTGTCTTTCTTGGATGGCAATTACGCGGTTTTTGGTACGGTCGTTGAGGGTTTGGATGTGGTTGAGAATATCCAGATGGGCGATCGCATTGATTCGGCGAAGTTGATTGAAGGGTCTGAGAATCTTGTGAAGTAAGAAGTAATAAATAAGAAGTATGAAGTAAGGTGTATGGCGATCGCCGATCATATCTGGGGGTAATCTGAAATAGGATTACCCTTTTTTGTGGGGCATTATTTTGGGATTTATTTTAGGAATGGCTTATGGTGCGCGTGGTCGTCACGGGGATGGGTTTGCGGTGTGGTTTGGGGGATTTGGCGACGGCATGGCAGGGTTTATTAAGGGGTGATACGGCGATTCGGTTACGGCAGCCTTTTACGGATTTGCCGATTATTCCGGTGGCGATGTTAGGCAAATTTCCGGCGGATCTGGAACTTTTGCGGGGAGAATTGGTCGAGGCAGTTTTAGCGGATGCGGGTTTACAAGGGGAAAACGGACAAGCAAACGACCTGCATCATGATCCAAAACTCAAAAATTGTGCGGTGGTGGTGGGTTCGAGTCGGGGTTTCCAGGGGACAATCGAAGGACTCAATCAGGCTCGTCTTGATGGTAATTTGGCGGGATTGGCGCAATGGTTGCAATGGCTGCCCAATCAGTTGGCGATCGCCACGGCTCGGCAAATTGGGTCTGAAGGGTCGCTCCTCGCACCGATGGGCGCTTGTACAACGGGATTATGGGCGCTGTGCCAGGGCTTTGAATTGTTGCAGCAGGGCAACTGCGAACAGGTTTTGGTAGGGGCATTGGAATCCCCGGTGACGAGGCTGAGTATCACGGGTTTTCAACAAATTGGGGCGATGGCAAGCTCTGGCTGTTTTCCCTTTGATCGCCAGCGGGAAGGCTTGGTGTTGGGGGAAGGGGGCGCGATGTTATTTTTGGAAACTTTGTCCTCGGCGCAAGCACGTCAAGCCAAAATTTACGGGGAAATTCTCGGTTGGAGTTTTACCTGTGATGCCCACCATGTCAGTGCGCCCCGCAAAAATTACCAGCCAGCGATCCGGGCGATCGCCCAATGTTTAGAGCGTTCCGGTTTAGACCCTGCCCAAATTGACCACATCCATCCCCATGGCACAAGTACCCGCCTCAATGACCAAGCCGAAGCTGCCATCATTGCCCATCTGTTTCCCCAGCGACCTTGGGTAAGCGGTAGTAAAGGGGCGACGGGACATAGTTTAGGAGCATCGGGCATTCTCAGTGCCGCCTTTTCTCTGATGATGTTGCGATCGCAAACGGTATTTCCCTGTGTCGGTCTCAATGATCCAGCCTGGGATTTGAATTTTGTGCGGCAATCCCAAGCTAAACCTATCAAAAACGCCCTCTGTCTCAGTTTCGGCTTTGGGGGACAAAACGGGGCGATCGCCCTGCGCACCTACCAAGATGATGAAGACAAGCCTAGGATGCCAACAATTTAGCCAGGGGAAACAATAGATATTCCAGGAAAAATAATTTCCAGATAAATTGATAAAACGCGGTGATTTCAGCCTTTTCGGTGAGATCCACCCTGCGACTATACCAGAGCAGCAACCCGCTTAAAACGACATGACTCCCGACAAAAAACGCCGTTTGTAAGGTCGTCTGCAAAAGTAAACCCCCCACAATCATCCCCAGGGAAATCATAAAAATTCTTTGTTTGCCCAGCAATAACGTGAAGGTTTGAATCTGGTATTGGCGATCGCCCTCCATATCCGGCACATCCTTAAAAATGGCGATCGCCACCGTAAACACCACAATAAAACCCGTCAACAGCCCCACCGTCGGCGTAACCACCACCGACAGATCCAACATTTGGCGAAAATGGGCAAACAACCCCAGATTCACCACCACCCCCCGCACCGTAAAAATACAGACCGCCGCCAATAACGGAAAACGCTTCAGACGAAAAGGCGGCAGAGAATAAGCCGTGCCGATCGCCAAACTCACCCAGACCATCAACGCCAACCATTGCCCCGCCACCACACTGACCAGCGCCGCCAACCCCCCACAAATACCAACAATCCACCAACCCGTGCGCACCGAAAAATCCCCCGCCGCAATCGGCAAATGGGGCTTATTAATCCGGTCGATCGCCACATCCGTCAACTGATTCAGACCGACAATATAGACATTCCCCCCCAAACAAGCCAACCAAGCCACCAGCACCGTCCAGCCAAACGATCCAAATAATTCCTGGGGCGTAACCGTCAACAGAGCCAAAGCCCAAACACTCAAACTCGTACCGATAATCGTGTGGGGTCGAGAAAATTGCCACAGCGATCGCCAAAAAGATTTACGCAGAGAGGGGGAGTTCACAGACAAACTTTGCACCTTGGGGAGAATTGGGTTCACACCAAATTTTACCCCCATGCTTTTCCACAATGATTTGATAACAGATCGACAGCCCTAAACCCGTCCCCTTGCCAATCGGCTTCGTCGTAAAAAAGGGATCAAATAATTTCGAGCGCACTGCCTCCGGAATCCCATCACCATCATCCGCAAAGATCACCTGAATCCAATGATCACTCACCTGGATTGTTGAAATCTCAATCCGTCCAGGGCGATCCGGGTTTTGCTCATAAATGTCATCCAAAACATCCATCGCATTGACCAACAAATTCATAAACACCTGATTGAGTTGGCTCGGATGGCAATCAATCAAGGGTAAATCCCCAAAATGCTTCTCAATGGCGATCGCCCGTTGCCCTGGATGACGCTCAAGCCGCCGTCTTAACAGCAATAACGTACTCTCAATTCCCTCATGCAAATTCACCTGCTTTTGGGGAGCCTCATCCAACCGCGAAAAATTCCGTAGCGACAACACCAGATCCCGAATTCGTTCACTACCATCTCGCATCGAACCGAGAATTTTCGGTAAATCATCCAATAAAAATTCCAGATCTAAATTATCTATTGCCGTCTGAATTTCCGGAGGGGGAGTCGAGATGTGCTTTTGATAAAGCTGAATCAGATCGATCAAACCCGCAGAATATTCCTCAACATATTGCAAATTGCCATAGACATAATTCACCGGATTATTAATCTCATGGGCAATACTGGCGACCATTTCCCCCAGAGAAGACATTTTTTCCGATTGCACCAGTTGGGCTTGGGCATTTTTTAACTCCTTTAGGGTCACCTCTAAAGTGTGGGTAAAAGCCTTGAGATCCGCCTCAGATTCCCGTAGGGCAATTTCAGTCTGGCAGCGTTCTAGGATTTCTGCTTCTAAAGCTTGATTGGTGGAGGTTAAGGCTTGGGTGCGCTCAATGACTTTATATTCCAGTTCAGCGGCGAGGGTTTGGCTTTGGGATAGGGCGAATTCGAGGCGATCCATCACGCGGTTATAAAGTTCAGCCATCACGCCCACTTCGGTGAAGGGTTCGACGGGGGCACGGAGGGTTAAGTCTTTGGTTTGGGCTTGGGCTGCCATCACTGCCATCAGATCATAGGTTTCGGTTCTGGCACGGTGTTCACTGATATTCAGTCCGACACGTTCGACTTCGGCACTGACTCGCAAGGAAAAGAATTTTTTCCAGAGGGCAACCAGGAGATAGCTCATCCCAAATCCCCAAATAAAGGCGATCGCCACCCCAAATGCCTGAATACCTAATTGTTGTAACCGTGAAAAGGGTCAAAGCTCTGTCTTACCGA
>JBIKYI010000179.1:0-6142 GCA_044355355.1 Limnothrix sp.
TACACTGAGGGGAATATTTTTTGTTTCCAAACGAATCGCATAACCATAAATTAATAACATTGCCAAGGGTAAAACTAACGCAAGAGCAACAGTCAGGCGATCGCGACTAAATTGTGCTAATTCTTTTTTTGCTTGGGATAAAATCCGCTTTATCACTATTTTTCCCCTTAATATATGATCTGGGTTATCGGTAACTTGCCATGATTACTTAAATTGGCTTTAGAAACCTCTACAATTTCCCTTAGTACATTTCATCAATCTATTGCCCATAATCTTCTTCATAGAGTTGTTTTAGGGGAATTGTTGCTTGCGCCATCGTTATGTCCCCTGTATCTAAGCCTTTTTATTTTATCGTCTTTAATAGAGGGTAAAGAGCAAAAACAAAGAGGCGATCGCCACATCACAGAATGAACCGTAGAGGGGCGATCGCCAATGAAGAAATATTTAATTAATGAAATTAAATGAATCCAAGAAATTAAGACAAGACCTTAGAACAAGCCCAAAGTCAAAGACTTATCGATCGGGAAGCAAGAACCCGCACCGAGCCAAAGGGTGATGGCAGTTCCCGCAAGGAAAACAGTCATTGCCACAGGGCGACGGAAAGGATTTTGGAATTTGTTGACGCTCTCAATAAAGGGAACCATCATCAAACCCAGGGGTACAGCACCCTGACAAGCAATACCGAGGAGCTTGTTAGGCAGAATCCGTAGAATCTGGAAAACAGGATACAAATACCACTCAGGCAAAATCTCCAGAGGAGTTGCAAAAGGATTACCCGGTTCACCGATCATGGCAGGATCGAGAATCGCCAAACCGACAACTAAGCCGATGGTTCCCGCAATACAGATGGGGAAGGTAAATAAAATATCATTGGGCCAAGCAGGCTCACCATAGTAGTTATGTCCCATGTTCTGAGCCAGTTTTGCCCGGAGTTTTGGATCACTGAGATCCGGCTTTTTCATGATAGACATGATAAAAAGTTCTCCTTCAACAAAGATGTTGGATTGAGCAAACGGAAATAAAAAACAATCCTTACAAAGGACCAGAGATGCCTTGCTTACGAATCATCAGGAAGTGCGCCAACATAAAGACGGCGATCAACCAAGGTAAAACGAAAGTATGGAGGCTGTAGAAACGAGTCAAAGTGGATTGACCAACACTCGTGCCACCACGGAGCAACTCAACCATCGAATCACCCACGATCGGAATCGCAGCAGGTACACCGGAAACGATTTTCACCGCCCAGTAACCAATCTGATCCCAAGGGAGAGAATAGCCAGTTACACCGAAAGAAACAGTAATACAAGCCATGATCACGCCAGTAATCCAGGTCAATTCACGGGGACGCTTAAAGCCACCAGTGAGGTAAACGCGGAAGATGTGGAGGATCATCATCAAGACCATCATGCTTGCCGACCACTTGTGGATCGAGCGAATCAGCCAACCGAAGTTAACTTCATTCATGATGTACTGCACGGAGGTAAATGCTTCTGCTACGGTGGGTTTGTAGTAGAAGGTCATCGCAAATCCAGTGGCGAACTGGATAATGAAACAGGTAAGGGTAATGCCACCCAAGCAATAGAAGATATTGACATGGGGGGGAACGTATTTGCTGGAAATGTCATCAGAGATTGCCTGAATTTCGAGCCGCTCGTTAAACCACTTATATAATTTTGAGTCGGTAACTTCTTTTGTAAACATGAAGCTTAATTAGAAACGAAAAATCTCTTTACAGAAATGTAACACAGCTTGAAGCTTCAGGTTTGACGAATGGCGGATTATCACGGGTTTCGCCTGAAGTTGTAACAATTTCCTGGGTGGCGTTGCTGGATTGAATTGGCGGGTGAAGATTTGCGGTTTGTTTGTTTGCTCTTTTGGTGTGATCGTTGGTCTTTACTCTAGGCTGGGGGATTTCGGTCAAAGCTGACGAACATTGGGTAGTATTGTTGAGAATAGTAAAGTCTTTTTCATAAAACGCTGGGAATGCTGAGAAAACAATTTGGGGCGATCGCCTGTGGTTTGTTGTTGGTGGTGAGTTTGGTTTTTGCGCCGATGGATCGGGCGATCGCCCTCACGGAGGAACAAAACTTACTGTTGCAGGCTTGGCGTTATGTGAGTCAGTCCTATGTGGATGAGACTTTTAATGGTCAGAATTGGTGGTTGCTGCGGCAAAAATACCTCAAAAAGCCCCTCAAAACCCGTGAGCAAGCCTATGATGTCATCTCAGAAATGTTGGGCTTACTCGGCGATCCCTATACCCGTCTCCTGCGCCCAGAACAGTACCGCAGTCTGAAGGTCAATACCTCAGGGGAACTGTCCGGCGTGGGTCTGCAAATTAACGTTGAACCGGAATCTGGCAGTCTGGAAGTGATTGTTCCCCTGGCAGGTTCCCCAGCGGAAGCAGCAGGCATTGCCCCAAAGGATCTGATCCTGGCGATCGATGGGGTCGAAACCAATAAAATCAGCCTCGATGAAGCTGCTGCCCGGATGCGTGGTAAAAAAGGAACCTCCGTTGCCCTCACCATCCACAGCGCCAAAACCGACGAGATCAAGACCGTAGAATTAATCCGTGACACCATTTCCCTCAATCCCGTCTATGCGAAATTAGACGAACACAACGGCAAAAAAATTGGCTATGTCCGCCTCAACCAATTCAGTGCCAACGCCAAGGACGAAATTGCCAAATCCTTATCCGAACTCCAACGTGCTGGAGCTGATCGTTACATTCTGGACTTGCGTAATAATCCCGGTGGTTTACTCCAGGCAGGCATCGAAATTGCCCGTCTCTGGCTCGATCAGGAAACCATTGTCTATACCGTTAATCGCCAGGGTATTTCTGAAAGCTACAGCGGTACAGGTAATCCAGTGAATGATGCTCCTCTGATTGTTTTGGTCAACCAAGCTACCGCCAGTGCCAGCGAAATTTTAGCGGGTGCTCTCCAGGACAATGCCCGTGCTTTACTCGTGGGCGAAAAGACCTTTGGTAAGGGGTTGATTCAATCCTTGTTCGAGTTGCCCGATGGTTCGGGGATGGCAGTCACGGTCGCCAAATACGAAACGCCGCTCCACCATGACATTAATAAGTTGGGCATTATGCCGGATGAGGTGGTTCCCCAGGATCCGATTCCCTACCGAGCCATGGCAACGGATAATGATGCACAATACCAAACTGCCCTTGATTTACTGGCTAACGGCAGAACCTTTGCCCATGCTTCCTGATCTTTTGATTAATATTTTGGACTAGGATTTCGATCCATATTTCTGTTACCATGTGTTTCAGACAATATGAATAGGATAAATTTCCTCTGTGACTTACCGTAATCCTGCGCCGACTGTCGATATTATTGTGGAGTTGAGCGATTGCCCCCACCATCCGATTGTGTTGATCGAGCGAAAAAACAGACCCTTTGGCTGGGCAATACCGGGGGGATTTGTGGATTACGGAGAAACCCTAGAGGCGGCAGCAAAACGGGAAGCTCTAGAGGAGATTTCTCTCGAAGTAAAACTCATCGAACAATTTTGCGTCTATTCCGATCCCCAACGGGATCCACGGCAACACACCAACGGGCGAACCCAAGGCGGCGGATGATGCGAAAACCATCCAAATTTTCCAACCGTGGGAAATGCCGGAGGAGTTATGTTTTGATCATGGACGCATTTTGCAGGATTATTGGTCTTACCGTCACCATGGCATTCGTCCCCGTCTTGGTGCTTAGTTGCCCTCATTACTTATTACTCAACATGGAAAAGCAAATTATTCAAACGCCTAATGCCCCTGCCCCCGTCGGTCCCTACAACCAGGCGATCGCCGCCTCTGGGAAAATGCTGTTTTTCTCTGGTCAAATCGCCATTGATCCCGCCACAGGTACAATTATTGAAGGGGATGTCCAAGCCCAAACCAAACAAGTAATGACAAACCTCGCCGCAGTGCTCACCGAAGCCGGAGCAACCTGGGAAAATGTTGTCAAAACAGGCGTTTTCCTCAAGGATATGAATGACTTTGCCGCAGTCAATGCCATTTACGGTTCGTACTTTGATGAAGCAACCGCCCCAGCCAGAGCTTGTGTTGAAGTGGCGCGTTTACCGAAAGATGTTCTCGTCGAGATTGAGTGTATAGCTGTTCTCTAGCCGAGTGAGCAATCAACCAAGAAGCATGGAGTGTTTTACAAAACGCTCTTTTTTTGCCTACTGGTGGCGATCGCCCCTGATTTATCCCATCAAAACTCAGTATGATGGAAGGCAGAAAAAATCAAATCTGATCCATTAGTCCGAGAACAATGATCCAATCTTTAACAATAAAAAATTATCGATGTTTTTCATCTTTTAAGCTTGAAAAACTTGGGAGAATAAATTTATTAGTTGGCACAAATAATTGTGGAAAAACTTCTCTATTAGAAGCCATTAATATACTATGCGATTCTGAATACTTAGAAGCTCTGAGAGAAAGTATGCTGGAAAGAGGTGAGTTTTTCACCAATGATGATATTTTCAATAATACCACTGTAAAAAAACTCAATCTTGAAATTTCTCATTTATTTTATCAGCATCATTTCATTAAAGATAATCCAATTATTATTCAATCACGAGAAGGAGAGAACCGGATAGATGAAATACATCTTGTAATCGAAGACACAGATAAATATAAAGATGATTTAAACATAAAATATCGACTTGCGTTATCTATTCAAAAAACAAGTCTTGTCAATGGTGTATATAAGGGAGATACGCAAATATTTCCTTTGTCGTCAAAAAAATCACTTGATGCAGAGTTTTTTGTAACATCTTCCCAGCAGGAAATTAAACAGGAAGAACTAGCAATCAATAAACCATTAGAATTTATTCTGTCTTCTACTTTTGATTTTAAGGAGATGCTGAATTTATTTGACAAGATTGTTTTGACACCAGAAGAAGAAATTGTATATGAAGCTTTACAATGTATCGACCCAACGATTCAACGTATCGCACCTATCGCCACAGAAAAAATTTTTGAACAGACCCAATTACGAGGTGGGTTTGTTATTCGCCTCATGAATGTTGATGAACGAGTTTCCATTGGTAGTCTGGGTGACGGAGTATGGCGAATGTTAGGAATTGTGTTAGCTCTTGTCAATGTCAAAAATGGTATTTTATTAGTAGATGAGATTGATACAGGATTACACTACAGTGTGATGTACGATATGTGGAAATTAATTCTTAAAACAGCGAAAAAGCTAAATATTCAAGTATTTGCAACGACTCATAATAGTGATTGCTGGAAAAGTTTAGCTGAAGTTGCTGAAAAAGAAGAATTTGAAGAAGATGAAGTTACTATTCATCGCATTGAAAAAGGTGCAACATCAAGCATTATGTTCGATAAAAAACAAATGATGATTGCGGCTGAGCGGGACATTGAGGTGCGTTAATAATGGCAAAAATGCACAAAAATAGGCTTCTTGTCGAAGGGGTAGAAGATTTGAGGGTGATTCCTGAATTAGTAGAAATAAATGGGATTAATTGGGGATCTAAAAATGAGCCGATTGTGCAAATTCATAGCTGTAACGGATATGAAAATATTGCTGATGTAGATGCTATTTCTGCTGAACTGAATAATTCAGGTTTAGAAGCATTAGGTATTATTATTGATGCGGATACGAATCCAAAAAATCGCTGGTTAAGTCTCAAGAATGCCAGCTTGCAAGGTATGGAAATTGCTCGGATTCAATGTTTGCCTGAGTTGCCAGCAATGATTCCAGAAGAAGGATTAATTCGAACTATTTCAATTACTGCGGTAAGGGACATTCGTTTTGGCATTTGGATGATGCCAGACAATCAAACGAGTGGCATGTTAGAAACATTTTTGTCTTATTTATTGCCAGAGGAAACTGAAGAATTATGGGGATTTGCAAAATTATCTACGACTGAAGCTAGACAAAAAGGAGCAAAGTTTACAGAAACTCATTATGACAAAGCACAAATTTATACATGGCTCGCCTGGCAAGAACCACCGGGTAGGCAATTACATGATGCAATTAAACAAAAAATTTTGCATCCCACTCATCCAAGAGCAAGCGTTTTTATGCAGTGGTTTCGTGATTTATATCAACTTGATGAGTAACGTTAACTTAATTGCCCAATAGATAGTCAACAAGTTGATAATTCATTC
>JBIKYI010000124.1:0-7155 GCA_044355355.1 Limnothrix sp.
TTGTCGATGATCATTTTAAAAGTTTGTTTTTACATAGTAATCCTCTACGTTGTAGCTGTAGTCTGTATCGCAAATATATCTGGCAAAAGACTGGTGGCTTAAAAACAGAACTCAAGCGGGCTGCCCAGTGGGAATGGCTGCGCCGTTTAGCCCATGGTTGTTTTAATTGGTATTACATCCCCCGCTATCTTTGCTATGCTTCGATGAGTCAGAATCGGGGGCAATTATTTGATGACCATGATCGGGTAGATAGGGATTTTTTACAAGTGTTACATACTGAACGATCCTTTTATTCCTTGTCGGAAATTCAGCAGGCAAAAACCCTCATTTGCAAACAGTTATTTCAATATATTGATTTGTGTTTTCAGGATAATCAATATAGTCGTGGTTATGCGGCGATTTTTGATTTTCTGAGTTGTATTAATTTAGGCGATCGCCTATGGTTAGACAATCTTAGGAATCTCAAACAAAGCAATATTAAACATAAAGATCAATTAATTGGTATTATCCAAGAATTAGAAATTCGTGTTTTTTCCTAAAATATCAAATTCTTTAACAATACAACAATACTGTGTCGGGTCATTAAGAGATAACAGCATTCATTGAGCTTGGTACATCAAAGAAATTTTTACCGGATTCCCCTAGATTTAAGTCTTGAACCATCGACAATTCAAACCAAAAAGTTGTGCCAATCCCGACTTCACTAATGAGATGTACACGACTATGGTGTTTGTCGATAATATTTTTGACAATCGATAAACCTAATCCCGTTCCTTCCAGGGTATGTACGCGGTTCTCGACCCTAAAGAAACGGTCAAAAATTGCCTCTTGATCCTCCGGATCGATCCCAATTCCCGTATCTGCAATCTCGATACGAATTCGGTCAGGTTGTTGCGGCACGGTGTAGGCGTAAATGACAATCTTGCCACCTGCTTTGGTGAATTTGAGGGAGTTGCCCACTAAATTCGTCAGGACTTGGAGCAGCAGATCATAATGTCCCAACACTGTGGGTAAACCTGCCTCGATTTCATATTGCAGTTCGATCTCTTTATCTCTCGCATTTAACTGATAGGTTCTTAGGGTTTGTTCAATAGGTTGGGTAAGATCGACGGCATCGAGTTTGTAAACCCTGGAGGATTCTAGGCGCGATAGGTCTAAGACATCATTCACTAATCTCGTGAGGCGATCGGTTTCGTGGTTGGCAGTCTCCAAAAATTCTTTCTTCTCTTCTTCTGACAAATCCTCACCATATTCATGAAGGGTTTCGATAAAGGATTTTATATTGAATAATGGTGTACGCAATTCGTGGGAAACGTTGCTGATAAACTGGCTTTTTGCTTTGTTTAGTTCTGCTTCTTTGGTAATATCTTGGACGGTCATTGCAATGCCCCGGACACTGCTCTTACTCTGGTCTAGAACTTCGGTGAGCAGAATTCTGACTGTTTTCGGTTCATCGTTATCTGTGGCAAGATCATCAAGGGTAATTTTAAATTCATTGCCTCTCACATCGTCTTCTTGTTTGTTGGGGATAGCATGGTGCTCAATCACAAAATCGGAATCAAGATTTTCCCCGGCAGCAATTTGATGTAATGGTCTGGTGATTTGTGTGGTGACGGAAGCTGGGAGGTGATGTAAAACAATTTTGCTGATAATTTCTTTGTCTTCCCAATTGAAGATACGTCTTGCTGTGGGGTTGACCAAAATCACATTGAGGTCGGTATCTAGGAGGACTGCGCCGTCGGCAATGGTGGCAACTAATGTTTCGAGTTTGGCTTTTTCTGAAGTGAGTTCTTCGATGTTTTGTTCGGCATAACATTCGAGACGCTCTGCCATTTCGTTGAAGTTGAGGATCAGTTCACCGAGTTCTCCACCAAAGGGTAGATTAATACGTTGTTGGAAATTGCCTGCAGCGATGTTTTTTACGCCATCTAATAACTCTTTAATGGGGCGGGTAATGGTTAAAGCATTGAATACGCCGCCAAGGATGACCATTACCCAAATGAAGACAAAGACGGCAAGGGTTACGTCTCTAGTGAGGTTTGAGGAGGCGGCAACTGTGGCGTTGGGGTTAATGCCGACGACCATGATGCCGAGGTAGTTGTTGTCTTGGTGAAGGGGGACAAATACGTCGGTGACTTCGCCGTTGGGGGTGCTGTGTTGTTTGGAGATGGGACTGAAGCTGAGGGGATCGTAGGTTTCGGGGGGGGTGATTTTGCGGGCGATGGTGAGACTATTTTGTACTTCTGCTTCGGAGTAAGGAATGCCGTAGAAGATGCTGCCTTCGTCATCTGCATAGATTAGGTAACGGACGCTTTCCGTGTTGTTGTAGAAACGTTGGGTAAAGTTGGCTAATTCTGTGAGGTTATTGTCGGCGATGAGGGGTGAAACGTTGGCTTCGAGGAGTAGTCCGAGGTCGCTGCCGAAACGGGTATCGTTTAGTCTGGCATCCTGTTGGATGGAGTTGACTGCCCAGAAGGTAAAACCGCTCATCAACAGGGACACAGCGAGGGTCGCCGCTGCCATTAGTTTGGTCTGAAGGGTGAATTCTGACCACCAGCGGGAAATGATGTCGCGGAGTTTGGTGATGAGGGTTAGCAAGGCGGTTTCTGGGATAAACGAATGGTGTTTGACTTTTATTGAAAATATTAAAGCTAATGTAACGTTTTGTTGCTAATTATGCTTCTTTTCTGAGTTTAGTTGTTGGATGCGGTGTCCGATGTCACGTCGGTAGTACATGTCTTGGAAGTGGATTTTGGGGACGGCTTGGTAGACTTTGGCGATCGCCTCTTTGAAGTCTTTGCCGAGACAAACGATGCCGAGAACGCGTCCACCGTTGGTCACAAGGGTATCTCCATCTAATGTAGTGCCTGCATGGAAAATTGTGGCATCTAGGGCTTCAGCTTCGTTTAAGCCTGTGATTACTTTTCCTTTGGCGTAGGCTCCGGGGTAGCCACCTGCTGCGGCAACAACACAGACAGCGCTACCGTCGTACCAACGTAAATCGAGGTCGCTTAGGGTTTGGTTAATGCAGGCGAGGAGTACTTCATCGAGGGGGGTCTGGAGGAGAGGCAGGACGGCTTGGGTTTCGGGATCGCCAAAGCGACAGTTAAATTCTAGGACTTTGACTTCGCCGGAGGGGCTAATCATCAAGCCAGCGTAGAGGATCCCTCGGTAATCGATACCTCTGTTTTGTAATGTTTTTAAGGTGGCTTCGAGTACGTCGGTTTGGACGATCGCCATGATCTCTGGGGTGGCGATCGGGGTGGGGGCATATACGCCCATGCCACCGGTGTTTTCGCCTGTGTCGCCTTCGCCTACTTGTTTGTGGTCTTGGGAGGGGAGGAGGGGGACAATGGTTTTACCGTCGGTGAGGGCGAGGACGGAGACTTCTTGACCGATTAAAAATTCTTCGACGACGAGAATTTTGTAACCTTCTGCCCAGAGGCGATCGACGGCTTCGAGGGCTTCAGCGAGGGTGGTGGCGACGATTACGCCTTTGCCTGCGGCGAGGCTGTCGGCTTTGACGACAATGGGTGCGCCTTGGGTTTGGATGTAGTCTTTGGCGGCTTGGGGATCGGTGAATGTGCCGGAGGCGGCGGTGGGTACGCCTGCTTCGGTCATGAGGTCTTTTGCCCAGGCTTTGCTAGCTTCGATGATTGCGCCGTCTTGTTTCGGGCCGAAGGCGGGAATGTTTTTGTCGTTGAGAAAATCGACGAGGCCCATGGATAATGGCACTTCGGGACCGACTGCTACAAAATCAATTTGGTGTTCTGTGCAGGCTTGGGCGATCGCCGCAAAATCATCCACTGCGATGGGTAGATTGAGGCAGTTTGCCATGGTTGCTGTGCCGCCATTGCCGGGGGTGCAGACCACCTGGGTGACGTTGGGAGACTGGAGTAATTTCCAGGCGATCGCATGTTCTCTACCGCCGCTACCCACCACTAATACTTTCATCGTTGCGTTCTAACCTGTATCAAGATATTTGTCAGTCCCTCATTTTATCGAAAGACCTTCATAGACCAAAATTGATCTCACAAAATCCCATAAATTGTTATGTTTTAGTGTCATGTTTCCGGCGATCGCCCCAGGATGTCGCCCATATCTGATTTATTTTCGATTTATCTTGTAGTGATTTACTCCATTTATGTTCTTAATTAAACGCCCATGATGGAACCTCAACCGGATCGTGCAGTATCGTCATCTCGGCAGATTGGACAACGAATTTTTTCTGGTCTTAGTATTTTAATTTGTCTATTAGCAATCAATGTCATTATCAGGGAATTTAGTGGTATAAATTGGCGGGATGTACTGAATAATATTAATCATATCTCTCTATTGGAGATGGGCATTGCGCTACTATTTGTGCTCTGTAGCTATGGGGCGATCGCCTGTTATGACATTCTGGCATTCAAGTATATTCAAAAACAATTAGCTATCCATAAAATTGCTTTTGCGGGTTTAATTACCTATTCCATTAGCCCCAATGTCGGCTTTGCTTTTTTATCAGGTAGTGTGTTGCGTTATCGTCTCTATCGGCAATGGAATATTTCCCATTTTGATATCGCGAAAATTATTGCTTTTACTAACTTTAATTTGTGGGTTGGCTTAATTCCCATTACAGGCTTTGTTTTCAGTTTTAACTATTTCCCTATACCGGAAGAAATCGATCTACCCTTTGTAGAAAAATCGGTGCGGGACTTAGGCTTGTTTCTGTTGAGTATTAGCGGCATTTATTTGTTGGGCAGCATTTTTATCCGTAAACCTCTGCAATGGAAAACCTATCAACTGCAATTTCCTTCAATTCAAGTATCTTTGCAACAGGTGATTATCTTCGCCTTGGATTGGGGATTTGCTGCCTTAGCGTTGTTTTATTTATTAAAGTTGCCGATTAGCTATCCCTTTCTGTTTGGTGTCTATGTCATTGCGATGATTTCAGGTTTGGTCAGTACTATTCCGGGAGGATTAGGTATTTTTGAAACGGTTATTTTGCTCTTTTTTACTCACTTACAAGACCCCGAAATTCTCCTCGCAACATTAATAGTCTTTCGAGGTTTATATTATTTACTGCCCTTTGCGATCGCCGTTTTTGCTCTAGCAATATTTGAGTTCTGGCAAAATGCTCGGTTAAGGAAGTCTTAAATATTAACTTTGAGGAAAAAGTTTAACTAGCGAGTTGCAAAAGACTTTGATAATCATAGGCGGCAAGATCTAAGCCCTGCAAGAAAATTTCATCGATCGCCAACATTTGCCCATCCATCGTTAAAAACTTATGATCTGGGGTTGCCTGAATGATTGAGCCATCTTCCAATTCATATTCATAGATGGGGCGATCGCCCTTTTGATGCCATTGTTCAACGGGTTGGGTATAGATTAAGCCACGGTCATCGACACTATAAATATGACACATTAATTCCTGTTCAACGATTTCACGAATAGACAATACACCATATTCCACCGTGACGATGGGAGTATCCCCAGCTAAACAATATTCCGCAAATTTCACCATTTGATCGAACAGATCCCTAGCTACAGCTTCCGGGACACCATTTTTAGCGGAACCATCAACGAATTTTTCCTCATGTTTTTTCATTTCAGAAATTTTCTTTTTACCCATCGCCCGCCGCAACAGATCCGCTTCCCCAAGGGTATAACCTGCTAAGTCCTGTGCCATTTTCATGATCTGTTCTTGGTAGACTAAAACGCCATAGGTTTCATTCAAAATGGGCCGTAAGAGTTCATGTTGATATTTAATTTCTTCCCTGCCATGTTTACGGTCAATAAAAATAGGAATTAAGCCAGCATCTAAGGGGCCTGGACGGTATAAAGCAAGGACTGAGGAAATATCTTCAATGCCTGAAGGACGGAGATCTTGGACAATTTTTTTCATGCCCTCGGACTCAAGCTGAAAGATGCCTTCGAGATCGCCTCGACCAAATAGATCATGGGTTTGGTTGATGTCGGCGGGTAGTTTTTTCGCGTGACCTTTGGCAATAATATCTAGGGCTTTACGTTCATCGAGGGGTAATTGATCTAAGTCGAGATTAATCTGTCGATGTTCTTTGATAAGGTCGGCTGTTTTTTTAATGGTGGTGAGGTTTCTTAGTCCCAAAAAGTCCATTTTGAGGAGTCCCATTGCTTCCACATCTTCCATGTAATATTGCGTGATAACAGCGCCTTCGTTGTTGCGTTGGAGGGGCACAATTTCATCAAGGGGATCGGCGGAAATGACTACGCCAGCGGCATGAACGCCAAAGGTTTTGTTTGTGCCTTCGATGCGAATTGCCATGTCTAACCAGCGGCGCACTTTGGGATCGGTTTCGTAGCGTCGTTTAAATTCTGGTTCGGGGGTGTCATCGGAAATCATGACTTTGAGTTTGGCGGGTTTGCCCCTGGCGACGGGGATCATTTTTGCCATTTCGTCGGATTCTGAGTAGGGAATGTCTAACACCCTGGCAACATCTTTGAGGACGGCTTTGGATGTCATTTTGTTGAAGGTAATGATTTGGGCAACCCTGGCTTCGCCGTATTTGGCGGTGACGTATTCGATCATTTCCTGGCGGCGATCGATGCAGAAGTCGGTATCCACGTCTGGCATGGATTTGCGTTCGGGGTTGAGAAATCTTTCAAAGAGTAAGGTGTGATGGATGGGGTCGATATTGGTGATGCCGAGGGCGTAGGCGACGAGGGAACCTGCGGCGGAACCGCGTCCTGGCCCGACGGGAATATCGTGATCACGGGCGTATTTGATGTAGTCCCACACGACGAGGAAGTAGGTGGAAAAGCCCATGCGCTGCATCATTTTGAGTTCGTACTCGAGGCGCTCTTTGTAGGTGGGATCGACTTCGGTTCTGGTTTTGCATTTCATGCGATCCTTGAGTCCTTCCCAGGTAACTTCTTCGAGGTAGCTGTCGGCGGTATGTCCACTGGGGATGGGGTAGTCGGGAATGCGGGGTTCGCCCAATATTTTGTATGGTTCGACTTTTTCGGCGACTTCTAAGGTGTTGGCGATCGCCTGTTCGATTAATTCTGGTTCGAGGTGATCACGAAACAGGTCGCGCATTTCGTCGATGGATTTGAGGTATTCTGTGCCGCTATACCGGAGGCGTTTTTCTTCGGAGATGAGTTTGGCGGTTTGGATGCAGAGGAGGGCATCGT
>JBIKYI010000125.1:0-7149 GCA_044355355.1 Limnothrix sp.
TGGGAATGGAATAATCACGACCGAATTAACCAGCCCAGAACAAATATCCGAACAAACAATGCCTGAACAAACAAAAGAGGACATCGGTGAAAATGTCCCCCATCAAGGTTTTGTACTTTAGTGTGATTTAGAGCGTGATTTCGGTTGAATAATTGAGATTTGGTAACGTCATTTAGCATCCATAACGCAGCCACAGACAGCCTGGTTCTTGTTTCCCGTTTCAACACAATAATTTTATTGAAATTGATTGAGCTGGGGCAGTAGTACCTAAGCAGTTATCAAATCTACATGCGACCAATGATTCTGGTGACAATATCCATGCCAGTGATAGCCTGCCAACCAAATAATCCAACAATCACTGTATTGATGCCGATGTGGGTAATACGGGCGAATTCATTGCCACGCTGCATAAAGGGTACGAGGGCAGCGGAAAGGGCGATCATGGCAGTCATTACTGAGCCGACGATGAGGTGGGGGGCAACAAATAATTTACCGTTATTTACATAGGTAACCGTCATTGCGCCGACACTGCCCAAGACCATAAACGCGAGGATGACAGAACCGATTTGGTGGTGCTTGAAGTTGAATTGTTTTTTAACGAGTTCTTTGCGGACTTCTTTTTCGGCGCTACGGGTGCGGCGAATCTGGATGCCGAGGTACATGGCATAAATGCAGAGTCCGAATAAAACCCACATGAGGATTGGATGTCCGAACTGTGACCACACCTTGATCGATTCTGGAATTTCAAAACCCATTGCTGTTGTTCTCCTTGAGGTTGCTGTGACTCGTTTTTATCATCAGTCTTGATAACAAATCTTTATAAAAGTTAACCGATCCCTTGGTAAATGGGAATACTGGGATTTAAATCTGTGGCGAATGATTTAGTTTTTTGTCGGTTGGAGTGGCATACTTTTAGGCGACCTCCTATTTTCGTTGTGATGTAGTTTTTATGGGCGCAGTTGATCACGTTTTATTGTTTCAGGCGATCCGTGGTCAGGATAGCGAGACTGTTCGTCGGTTGTTGGCGCATGGGCTGTCGGTGGATTTGTTAGATGGCGATCGCACGAGTCCTTTAATGCATGTGAGTAGTGGGGGCAATCTCGAACTGGTGGAATTGTGTTTAGGGTTTGGGGCGACGGTGGATCTCCGAGGTAAACATGGCTTAACGGCATTGATGGCAGCGGCGGCGGCGGGTCAGGAACAGGTGGTGGTGAGGTTATTGGCGGCGGGAGCCTCGGTGGATTTAACGAATGAGGATGGCACGACGGCGTTAATGATTGCGGCTTATAAGGGTTTTGCCGGGGTGGTGGCAAAGTTATTGGCGGCGGGGGCAGTGGTTAATAAGTGCGATCGCGACCAGGATACGGCGTTAAATTTGGCGGTGCAGGGTCACCATGGGGATGTGGTGCGGTTATTGTTGCAGCAGGGGGCAAATCCCTATCAGGGTTTGGGGGCGATCGCCTTGGCGGTGTCTGAGGGGGCGATCGCCTGTTTGGATGTGCTGATTGACTATGGTGTGAATTTGAATTTACCGGGGGCTGATGGTCGCACGCCGCTGATGCATGGAGCGATCGCCGGAAATGAAGCTGTGGTTGCTCGTTTAGTTGCTGCCGGGGCAAAGGTGGATTTTGCGGATCTTGATGGGGATACGGCTCTGATTTTGGCGATCGAACAGGGACATCTGGGGGTAGTCAAACAACTCCTCGCCGCCGGAGCGAATCTAACCCAAACCGATAATCTATTATCCCTAGCGGCAATGTCCGGTAATTTAGCCCTCCTGGAATTTCTCTGCGATCGGGGTCTACCCGTCAATGTCAAGGATGAATCCGGCGATGCGGCGCTCCATGTGGCAACCCTCGAAGACCAAGGCGCAATGGTGCAATATCTCCTGGCAAGGGGGGCAGCGGTTGATCTCGCCAATGCCCAAGGGGATACGCCTCTCCTCATTGCTGTCTACCAAGGCAACCGGGCGATCGCCCAATCCCTCCTAGCCCATGGCGCAGATATCCACTACCACAACGGCGAAGACAACGTAATTTCCCTCGCCTATAGTCAAAATCATTACGACCTGATCGGAATCCTCATTGCCCACGGCGCGAACCCCGACCAAAAACTCCCCAAAGGTAAAACTCTGCTAATGTATGCCGCCGATCAAGGTGACCTGTCTTTAATTCAGCAACTCCTGACCGCTAAAGCCGATGTCAATGCCAGAGACGACTTCAACGCCACCCCATTGATGTGGGCAGCCCATCGCGGCTTTGTCGATGCCGTGCAATTACTCTTAGATAATGCCCCAGCTATAGACATCAACGCGACCAACAAGCGAGGCGATACAGCCCTGAAAATTGCCCAATATAATCATTGCGATGCCGTGGTCGAACTCCTCCAAGCAAAAGGAGCCTTCCTCTGAAGACTCCCCATCAAATCGACTAACTGATTGTTTTGATCCCTTGTGTTCCTGTTGCTGTAAATATCTAACTACTCAATAACGCTGGGAACATTCAATAACTCCTCAATTTCGAGCGCTTCACTGAGATTCTGATTTCCCTCAATCGGGGCTTCTGGAGGCTTGGCATGGCGAGCATCCGTAATCCACCAATCCAAAGCCGTTGCCTGTAGATCGAGGGTTGCGCCCGTGCGATCCACACAATAACGACCAAACACTAATTTGTCCTTGAGGCGTACCCCAGAGCCAAGGCGAGAATATTCAAAGATCACGCTACTCTCCACGATCGCCCCCGAACAGATCCAACAACTGGGACCAATCATGGTGGGACCGACAATCTTTGCCCCATCCTCGATTCGAGTCATGCCACCGATATACACTGGGCCTTCAATTTCCACCTTATCCCAATTCACCGCGACATTGAGACCCGTATAAATACCCGGTCTAACTTCAATCCCAGGGATTGGGACATTTTTAACCTTGCCATTGAGGACATCCTGAATCGCCTGCCAATAATCCGGTACTTTACCGATATCGACCCATTCAAACTCCATATCTAATGCATAGAAGGGAGCCTTACTCTCGACCAGTTTGGGGAATAATTCACCCCCAATATCAAATTCACAGTCCGGCGGAATAAAGTCGATGACTTCCGGTTCAAAGATATAAATACCTGTGTTGATCTTGTTACTGAGGGCTTCTTCGACAGAAGGTTTTTCCTGGAAACTAAGGATGCGATCCTCCTCGTCAGTGACCACAACACCATAGCTGGGAACATCTTCCTTGGGGACAGATTTGGTGATGACTGTGGCAATGGATCCTTTTTCCCGATGCCATTTGACTGCTGCGGTGAGGTCGAGGTCAATGAGGGCATCACCACAGAGGACAACGAAGGTATCGTCAAAAAATGGATGAAAATCTTGAATCTTACGAATGCCCCCCGCAGACCCCATGGCTGCCCCCCGCAAGTCACCATCGGCAATGCTGCCTTCAAAGGAATAGGCAAGTTGCACACCATAGCGCTGTCCATCTTTGAAGTAGCCTTCAATTTCATGGGCGAGGTGACTAACGTTCACCATGATTTGATCAAAGCCATGTTTGACTAGCAGATCGAGCAAAAATTCCATAACGGGTTTTTGCAAGATGGGAATGAGTGGCTTGGGAATTGTATAGGTAATGGGGCGTACTCTTGTGCCCTTGCCTGCCGCCAGAATCATGGCTTTCATGAATGGTTTCGTCCTCGAACAGTACGTTGATTGAGTTGTGCTTTGTAGACCAGACTCAATGTAAATAATGTAGTCAATAATATAAATTTGGTCTTTATTTTACCTAAAGCCGTGGTCTTGCGGCGGCGATCGCCATTAGATCCGCAGGTTTATCTATCTTTTGGTATTCGGTTTAGGATGGAAAACATTACTGTACTCTCTCGCAAACTTGCAGAAAGTCTCAAACAACACTCAAAAAACAATGGCGATTAAACGCAGCCAAGGCGAAGGTCAGAGTCAGCAGCCACCAATGACGGGCGGATCGGCGCGGGATCCCCTAACCAATAGCCAAGCTCTACCGGAGGAAAAGGATCTGTCCCTGGCGGAGGATCAAATTCGTCCCCAACGTCTTGCGGATTATCTGGGGCAAAAGGATTTAAAGGAGGTGCTGGGCATTGCGATCGCCGCCGCTAAAGCCCGCCAGGAACCCCTTGATCATATGTTGTTGTATGGGCCACCGGGGCTGGGCAAAACAACCATGTCCTTGATTTTGGCGGCAGAGATGGGGGTGAGATGTCGCATTACCGCAGCGCCTGCCCTCGAAAGACCCCGTGATATTAGTGGTCTCTTAGTGGGGCTAGAGGCGGGGGATATTTTGTTTATTGATGAAATTCATCGGCTTAATCGCATGGCGGAGGAGTTGCTCTATCCGGCAATGGAGGACAGTCGGCTGGATATCACGATTGGCAAAGGGGTGAGTGCCAGGACGCGGAGTATTCCCCTCAAACCCTTTACACTAATTGGGGCGACGACAAAGGTGGGTTCGTTAACTTCGCCGCTACGCGATCGCTTTGGGTTAATTCAACGGCTGCGGTTTTATGAAATTGATGAATTAATTGCGATTGTCGAACGGAGTGCTGTGATTCTGAATCAACCTGTGACGCGGGAGGGGGCGATCGAAATTGCCCGTCGTGCCAGGGGAACCCCTCGGATTGCGAATCGTTTATTGCGACGCATTCGGGATTATGTCCAGGTGAAGGGTTTTGCGGAGATTAATCAGGAGGTGGCAGCAACGGCAATGGATCTGTATAACGTGGATCCACTGGGGCTGGATTGGACGGATCGATTGATTTTAGAAACGATGATCAGTCATTTTGGGGGTGGCCCCGTGGGTTTGGAGGCGATCGCCGCCGCAACAGGGGAGGACAGTAAAACCATCGAGGAAGTCTACGAGCCATACCTGCTGCAAATTGGCTTTTTAAACCGTACCCCCAGGGGCAGAGTAGTTGCGGCGATCGCCCGACAACACCTCGGCTTACAAGGGGATAATCAGCCAACCCAATTAGATTTATTGCCTTAAATCAAGGGGAGCAAAGCCCTAACTTGATGGGATCGACGAAAATCTTTCCCTACAAATCCCTTTAAAAATCCCTTTAGAATAGGTTAAGTAGTCTGTAACTCAGAAATTTTATATTAAGGATTCACGCAAATATATTATGGCTCTTTCTCCAGAAACCTCCGCATTGATATTCTTGGCGATCGCCGCATTCGGCATGGTTTTGTGGGGATATCAGCGATCTAAAAAAACAGGTCGCATCGGACTACTTGCCTGGGGACAATCCCTTGCCCTGACCGCACCATGGTTGTTTTTTGTCGCCTGCGTTTTATTGCGCATTAGCCTCGATTTAATTGGTCTTGTGCTGTTACTCGTCGCTTCCGCCGGAGCCTATATTTACCTTGGTAATTTACGCCGCGAAGCCGGACAGGAAGAAGAACTGCGCAAAAAAGCCCTAGAACGTATTCAGCAGGAACAGGCAGTCACAACAGCAAATTCCCCCCCAGAACTTGAAATCACTCCCATCGATAGCGCAGATCTACAGCTAATCAAAGGAATTTTTGGTATCGATACATTTTTTTCTACAGAATCTATTCCCTACCAAGATGGTGTGATTTTCAAAGGGAATTTGCGCGGTGAGCCGGATTCGACCCATGCCAGACTGACCCAAAAACTAGAGGACATGTTAGGCAACAAATATCGACTGTTCCTCGTGGAAGACCCTGAGGGGAGACCTGTGGTGATTGTGCTGCCGAGTAGTAATGATCCCAAAACCACCACCCTCGCTCAAAAAAATATTGCCCTTGTCCTACTGTTAGCCACCGTTGCTACTTCCCTGGAGGCGATCGGGATTCTCAAAGGTTTTGATCTATCGAGTAATGTGGCGCGTTATGGGGAGGTTTTACCCCTCAGCCTAGGTATGTGGGCTATTCTCGGTATCCATGAAATTGCCCATCGGGTGACCAGTCGCAAATACAACGTTAAACTTAGCATTCCTTTTTTTCTACCGAACTGGCAAATTGCTTCATTTGGCTCGATCACTCGTTTTGAATCTTTGCTCCCTAATCGCACGGCTTTGTTTGATATCGCTTTTGCGGGGCCAGCGGCGGGGGGCTTATTTTCGGTGTTGTTGCTGGTGATCGGTTTGGTGCTGTCTCACCCCGGCAGTTTATTCCAAATTCCGAGTCAGTTTTTCCAAGGCTCGATCTTGGTGGGGGCGATCGCCCGGATTTTCCTCGGTGATGCCATCCAGAATGCCGTCGTTGACATTCACCCCCTAACGATTTTAGGTTGGCTCGGACTTGTGATTACGGCGTTAAATCTGATGCCCGCTGGGTGTTTAGATGGGGGACGTTTAATCCAAGCTATCTATGGTCGCAAAACCGCAAGACGCACCACCATCGCCAGCCTCGTGATTTTAGGCTTAGTTGCTTTATTTAACCCCAACAATCCGATCCCTCTTTATTGGGCATTGGTGATTGCCTTTCTCCAGAGAGATGCGGAACGCCCTAGTTTGAACGAGCTTGTTGAGCCAGATGATACCCGTGCAATTCTTTGTCTTGTGGCTTTGCTGTTAATGTTGATCACTCTGATACCCCTGAGTCCTAGCCTGGCGGGTCAACTAGGGATCGGAGCATAATCGCTACAATTAGGAAACGTGAAAAAATCTGTCTAATGCCGCTTAGTTTTTAAGGAAGAGGGATTTATGGCTGCCAATAATGCCTTCTGGGAAGATCAATGGTTTGATCCGCAGGTGGATCTAGATCAGCAACTGATTGAGCAATTGGGTTTTCTGCCTGGATTAAAAGAAATGTTGATGGTGCGCCAAATCCACGCTCTAGAACATGCCACCGTCTGGATGTTGACGGAGATTGCCGAGCAGCATCCTGCGGAATGGCGACGGAATTATGGCGAATTGGGCGGGATGTCTACGGAGAATGGTTTTTATCTCTACGGCAATGTGGATAAGGTGGATCTGTACCGTGCGGTGAGTCATGCTGGCGATCGTCTCCGTTCCGGTGAATGGCATTTAGCCGTCCATCCCCGCTGCGGGACAAACCTCTCCGTCACCATGTTGCTCACCGCTGGACTCGCTGGGGGAGCCGCCTGGCTCTTACCCAAAGATCCCATTACCCAACTCCTCGGTATGGGGAGTGCCGCCG
>JBIKYI010000143.1:0-6663 GCA_044355355.1 Limnothrix sp.
TCGACTTTCTCCGCCGCACCTTCTCCAATCTCCACTTTACTGCCGACCATTTCATCTCTGCACTCCGATGTTTAGCCCCTTTCTCTCTTTTTTGTCCTAGTAGTTAGGCTTTTTCAAGATACTGAGTTTGATCCTCATTCATAGTTCAATACCGTCCTGATGCACATTTCGATAGAATCCACTTGTTGCTCAATTCCATTTCTCTAATGTCGTAAAACAGCAACTCAAATAAAGCTCATAATCTAAACAAAGATCGCTAATAAAACCGCTGATTCTATCTACCTCTTTGCCATACTGAAACTGATTTTTTAGGACGATTAAAATATCTACATCAGAATCTATTTCAGCTTCACACCTCGCCTCCGAGCCAAACAAAATCACCTTATCTAAATTGTCTTGATAAAGCTCTTGTAAATAATCTTTTAGTTTTTTAGTGGTAATCTTAACCATCGATCGCCTTTCTTCCCTCAACATAAATTGCTCTCCTGACAATTCAATTTTAGCGGCAATAATCTGTGTTTGGAATTACTGCGGCGATCGCCCATTACGACACCTCAATTGCCCTAAGGGATTTGTGAACCAAACCCCTATTTAATATCAATGATTAAGACTTCGCTGCCTCTGCGAACAGATCGCTCCGTTTTAATCCCTTGGGACAGAGTTCAGGTTGGCGCATGGTATAGATACCACACCAAAAAACATTGGGATCTAGTTCAGGAAGATCCAGTGTTTGGTGCTTTTCGTCCATGGGTTGCAGACGAATGAGGTAATCGACTAAATCTTCCTCTTTGCTGTAATCCTCTGGTGTGGCTTGTTCGAGGTAGAGCCTGAGCCAGAGGGGCATGGATTCACCGGGGCGGGTTTGGTTCCACCAGGCGAGAATGTCGGCTTGGGTATAGCCTTTTTCTTGCCAAAGTTTTGCTGTATTAATGCTGGAAGCAAAGGTGTAGACTTCGACGAGGTAAGTGCCTGGTTCTACGTTGATTTTTTGAAAAAATGAATAGTTGGGGTCGGGGGGGACAAAGTTGCTCAGAGCACCTTCAAAGTCTTCTGCCATGCCGCCACCTAGCACCATAAATTCACCGCAGGGAATCTCTAGTCGGCTTTGGATGCGACCAATCCATTCCCGCTCTTCGGGGGGCTTGAGATCGCCGAGGATGACCACGGCATGATCTAGGCAACAATCGGCGGGGAAATAGAGGGGTAAGCAGATGCCTTCTTGGATGAGGTTGCGGATGGTTTCGGGTTCTTTTGTCTGGAGGCGATCGCCAATGTCGGTGGCAGAAAGACCACTACCCCCTAGACTGCTGGAACTGAGAACATACCAGTAGCCATCGTTAAAGAAATTTTCTCTGATTGGAATAACGGTGCGATCATCTGCCATGATTTTTCTGTCCTGGGATAAACAATAGAAGTGACTCGTAATTCCCATTACAGGTCAATTCAATGGCAATGGAATTTTTTTGAAAAAAATCAATACTTTGCAATAAAAAAGGCAATAAATGGGACGTTTAAAGTGGATTAACGGGTAAATCCTGATACAAGGGGGTACTGAGGTAGCGTTCGCCATAGCTGGGCTGAATCACGACGATCAGTTTGCCTATATTTTCGGGACGTTGTGCCACCTTAATCCCAGCGCAGAGGGCAGCACCTGTGGAAATGCCGGAGAGAATCCCCTCTTCCCTTGCCAGACGACGGGCATAGGCGATCGCCTCATCATCAGTTACCGTCACCACTTCATCGATCAGTTCCCGCCGTAAGACCCCCGGAATAAACCCCGCACCAATGCCCTGAATTTTGTGGGGACCCGGTTTACCGCCGGATAGGACGGGACTATTGGCAGGTTCCACGGCGATCGCCTGTACCGAGGGCTTTAATTTCTTGAGGGTATCCGCCACCCCCGTCAATGTGCCACCAGTGCCGACCCCCGCCACCACCATATCCACCTTGCCATCCGTATCTTCCCAAATTTCAATGGCTGTCGTTTTACGGTGGGCATCGGGATTCGCATTGTTATTAAATTGTTGCAACATATAGGCATTGGGCAATGTATCGACAATCTCCTGTGCCCTTGTGATACAAGCACTCATGCCCGCCTCAGCAGGAGTTAACTCTAGTTGCGCCCCATAGGCGAGCAACATCGCCCGTCGCTCCATACTCATGGTTTCCGGCATGGTCAAAATTAATTTGTAGCCCTTCGCCGCCGCTGCCATCGCTAGGGCAATCCCCGTATTCCCAGAGGTGGGTTCCACCAAGATCGTGATCCCCGGCGTAATTTTGCCTGCTGCTTCCGCCGACTCAATCATATTCACCCCAATGCGATCCTTCACTGAGGCTGCTGGATTCATGCCTTCTAGCTTGATCACGATTTGGGCGACACAGTTTTCTTGCTCTGCCATGCGGTTTAGTTGCACTAGGGGAGTTTTTCCCACCAACTCAGTAATATTTTTCGCGATTCTCATGGTGCTCGATACAATGCCGGATGCAGGCTAGAAAGGTGATACTTGTCATTATAAGTGGCGACTCTCTCAGAATCAGTGGGGAATCGCTAAAGAACTTGAGCCGCACTTGATCAGAACTCGATCTCGCTCTGGGTTGGCGATCGCCTTCTAATTACAAATTATCGACTTCGGCTTCGGTATAGATGGCAGCTTGTTTGAGGACTAATTCAATGATGTCTTGCTGCACAACATCCCACAGGGTATTGAAATTCACGCGATCATATTGGTGCACTAAAATATCACGCATTCCGGCGATCGCCTTCCAAGGGATATGGGGATTTGCTGTTCTTAATTCAGAGGAAAGGCGCTTTGTCGCTGCACCAACCACAATAATTTGGTAGAAAATTGCTGATTGTTTTTCTTCGTTCGACCTAAACGGAACTAAACAAAGCAAGTTCTACAATTTTCCATTGCCGACAGATTTCCACTAGCTTTTCTTTGGATATCGACAGGCGATCGCCCGCTGGTTATTCGGGTCGGAGTTAGCAACCATCTTGTTTAGCCTTGGCGTAATGTTGGCATGATTCTATTGTACTGAAGACTCAGACATGGGAAAGGCGATCACCATTGATTCGAGAAAGTTCACCAATTTCAAAATTTGGATTAAGCTAGGGATAAGAAAGTTCGATCTTAAGATAATGTCTACGAAAAAAGATAAATCTAAATACCTTTTGTTAGGGGCGATCACCGCAATTTTATCCTCAGCAATCTTTCCAAAACCTGCAACTGCTGATAATACATCTCCCCTCTGTGAAAATCGCGATATGATGACAGAAATGGCGATCAGTACGCCAGATTTTTATGCGGCATTTTGCAGCATTGGTTATTATGATGACGGTGAAAATAGATGTTATATACCGACGGATTATTATTATGTTGGTCAGTCCCGTAGGACAGGGGAAGCGACTTTGCTTTCTAATGCCGTCCAGTCTGTGGAAAATGATATTTTAATCTGGAAGGTGGGGTACGAAAACTACACCTATCAAATTGCTCAGAAGGGTGGTTTAGAGAGTCCATCTTGGCGAAGTTTATCTGTGTTTGATAATGGCAAACGGGTTTATCATTACATCGTTAATGGCTATTTTGGATCTTTGCCTTGTCTTTAGATATGCTGAAGAGATTCTAGATTTTCTTGTTATGTAAACCGTCATCTTTCAGGTAAATATCAGGTAAATAAGGGAAAAAGTGATTGGGATTGTTTGGTTCTAAAAGGGGAATTGGTATGATGCGGATGGGTGGGCGATCGCCATTGGTGACAGGACAGGTGCTGGCTTTAGTGGGTAGCATTTCTACAGGATTGTTGATGCCACAGTTAGCTCAGGCTAATGATAGCTCGCCCCTCTGTAGTAATCGGCAAATGACAACCCAGGTGGCTTTGAGTACGCCGGACTATTTTGTGGCGATTTGTAGTACGGGTTATCTGGATGGTGAGGGTTGTTATGTGCCAACTGTCTATTTTTATGTGGGTCAGTCCCTGAGTACGAAGGAATCGGTCGTGTTACCTGCCACCATTGATGAGGCATCGACTCCTGAGATGACGGTCTATCAGGCGATCGCCGCGCCGACGACCTATCAAATGGCGACCAGTGGCTCCTCAACGGCAAAGGTTTGGACTTCCTTTAGTGTGTTTGAGAATGGCGAACGGTCTTATCACCACCTAGCTGATCAATATTTTGGCTATCGTAGTTGCTTCCCCACGCCTAAGTTGGATGGTTTGTTTTTGCCGCAACCGTTGGGGTTGCCAGATATACCGCTACAGCCTGCGCCAAGCTTTTTGTTTGAGCCGTTGCCGACGATCAAGGAACCGACTTGGTTAAAACAGGAGCCGTTATCGTTAGCGCCGATTTTAATCCAACGGTGGGATGAGGACATTGATCGCTATGATCAGCAAATTCGGGCTAATCCTGATGATTTGGTGGCTTATTTTGGTCGGGCAAATCGCAATTATGAGTTGAAGCGCTATCAGGCGGCGATCGCCGATTATGGGGAGGTGATCCGTCTAGAACCGAACCATGTAATCGCGCACTTTAACCGGGGGGTGACGAAATATCGGACGGGGGATTTTGATGGGGCGATCGCCGATTATGGGGTGGCGGTGGATCTTGCTCCTGACTGGTTGCCCGTGGCGAGTTTTTATAACAATTGGGCGATCGCCTACAGTAATGCGTTTTATTCATTTACGGCGTTATCGCTGCTAGATAAGGCGATTGAGCTTGACCCGGACTATGCGATGGCGTATCACAATCGGGCAGTGCTACAACACCAATGGATAAACCACACGAAGGCGATCGCCGACTATAGCAAAGCGATTGAACTCAATCCTTTTTTTGTGAATGCCTATCTCTATCGAGGTCGCGCCTACTATGAAGATCCAGGCACAGGGGGGCAAGTCTTGATTTTCTTGGAGCCACAACCGCCAAACCTCGACAACTACAATAAGGCGATCGCCGATTTCACTGCTGCGATTGAGCTTGATTCACAAAATTCCCAAGCCTATTTTCAGCGGGGCATCGTTCACTATCGCCTTAAAAATTATGATCAAGCCATTGCGGATTTCGAGCAGGCGATCGCCCTTGATGATGATTTTATTGATGCCTATAACAATCTTGGGGTGATCTATGCGGAGGGCAAACAGGACTATGGACGCGCCATTTTTTACTTTTATAAAACCACCAGTAGAAACTCTCAATATGGGGCTGGTTTCTATAATTTAGCCATCGGTTATATTGACCTCGGCACAGAAAATGCGCCCACAGCTTTGGGTTATCTCGACCAGGCGATCGCCCTTAATCCTTATCAATATGATCCCACTAAAATCAACCTTGCTCCTCGCCAAGCACCATACTCCTTCCAAGATACGAATGAACTCACGCCAAGCCTTGCTGAGATTATTTTGCCAAGTGCGAGTGTGCCCTAAATGATTCTGCGCTTAACCAATAGAATTGAATGAAATTGAATGAATTAGTTTAATAATGGAGTTCTTGCAAAAGTGATGAAACAGAGAAAAAATCCTTCCTTGGGGAAGGTGGTCGAAGACCGGAAGGGGTTCGATCAGTTACGTAACCTATCGAGAACCCACCCCTAGTCCCTCCCAAGAGGGTAATTTTCAGACTTATGCAAGAGGTCTAATCAATTAATTTCTAAAGTTGGTTCTGTCATACCTTTGTCGATATTTCTTTTATTTGTTTAATAGCTGTGATTAATAGATTTGATGACTCTAGAATTTCACTGTTAGTGGTAAATTTGCCAATGCCAATTCTTAAGGCTCCGTCCATCAAGAGATCTGGTAAACTCATCGCCCTGAGCACATGGGATAGGGTAACTGTGCCACTAGAACAGGCTGATCCGGTTGATATCGCAATTTGATTACGAATATGGGCAATGATGGCGCTGTTGGGAATATTGGGGATGGCGATATGGAGATTTCCGGCGAGACGCTGGAATTGGTTGCCATTAACGACAATTTCGGGAATTGCTTGGGTGAGTTGGGTTTGGAGTGTGTCACGTTTGGCGGCGATCGCCTTTTCGTCTTCTACCATTTCTAACTGGCGTAAATGACAGGCCTCTCCGAGTCCGACGATACCGGGTAGATTCAATGTGCCGGGGCGTAATCCTTGCTGTTGTCCACCGCCAAACAGAATGGGTTCGAGGGGATGATCGGTGTTGTGAATCAATGCGCCGATGCCTTGGGGGGCGTAGAGTTTATGTCCAGACAGTGCCAATAGGGTGATGCCCCAATCGGTAAAGTTAATGGGAATTTTGCCTACGGCTTGGGATGCGTCACAGAGAAAGGGTATTTTGTAGCGTTTGGCGATCGCCCCGATGAGTTCGATGGGGTAAATGGTTCCAACTTCGTTATTGGCTGCCATGATGCAGAGCAGATCTAAACCTTGACGACAGATCTTTTCGATATCGTTGAGATTGAGGTTTGCTTGGGCATCAACGGGCAGGGTGATCAGTTCAATGCGTCCCTGTTTTTCTAGGGCATGGCAGGTGTCGAGGACGGCTTTATGTTCAACGGCAGAAATGGCAATGCGGGGAATTTCCCCCTGTTTTTCGTGGTGTAATACTGTGCCTTGGATGGCGAGATTAATACTCTCGGTTGCGCCGGAGGTGAAAATGATTTCTTTGGGTCGGCAGTTAACTAGATCGGCAATCTGTT
>JBIKYI010000127.1:0-7113 GCA_044355355.1 Limnothrix sp.
CAGAGCCATGATCCAGTTAGGCTATGGTGTAAATCAACGGCGTTTACAGGCAACCCTCAGCTCCCACTCCAGCATCCTGGCAGTGGAACTCGCCTGTGACAAAGAAGGGACAAAAAATATCTTGGCTGACGCAGGTGTGCCTGTCCCCCGTGGTGTGGTGATTCGTTATCTTGATGACCTAAAGGAGGCGATCGAAGATGTGGGTGGCTATCCCATCGTCCTGAAACCCTTGGATGGCAACCATGGTCGCGGCATCACCATCGATGTTAAAACTTGGGAAGATGCGGAGGTTGCCTATGATCTTGCTAGCGAAGCCTCTAAAACTCGCTCCGTCATCATTGAGCGTTATTACCGGGGTAGTGACCACCGTGTCTTAGTGGTCAATGGTAAGTTAACGGCGGTTTCCCAGAGAATTCCTGCCCATGTGGTGGGAGATGGCAGACATACGGTTGAAGAACTCATTGAAGAAACCAACCGCGACCCAAATCGTGGCGATGGTCATGATAATGTCTTGACGCGCATTGTGGTTGATCAGACGGTGCTGAAGGTGCTGGAACGTCAGGGGATGTCCTTGGATACAGTATTGCGCGATCGCGAGATTGCCTATTTACGGGCAACTGCCAACCTGAGTACAGGTGGTATTGCCATTGACCGCACCGATGATCTCCATCCCTACAACGTTTGGTTGTTTGAACGGGTTGCCAAGATTATTGGCTTAGATATTGCGGGTATTGATGTGGTGACGGAGGACATTACCAAGCCTCTGCCGGAGACGGATGGGGTCATCGTGGAGGTGAATGCCGCACCTGGCTTCCGGATGCACGTTGCGCCGAGTCGTGGTCTGCCCCGTAATGTGGCGGCTCCGGTGATTGATATGCTCTATCCAAAGGGGACATCCCCCCGGATTCCGATCATTGCTTTGACGGGGACAAACGGTAAGACGACCACCACTCGCCTCACAGCGCATATTTATCGCCAGACGGGCAAGGTCGTGGGTTACACCAGCACGGATGGTGTTTACATTGGTGATTACTTAGCGCAGAAGGGGGATAATACTGGCCCCCAGAGTGCAGCAATGATTCTCCAGGATCCGACGGTGGAGGTTGCGGTGCTGGAGTCGGCACGGGGCGGCATTTTACGGGCTGGTTTGGCGTTTGATAGTTGCGATGTCGGGGTTGTCCTCAATGTCGCGGCGGATCACCTTGGTTTGGGTGATATTAATACGATCGAGCAGATGGCTCAGGTCAAGGGCGTGATTGCGGAGACGGTTAGCCCGGATGGTCATGCGGTCTTGAATGCGGATGATCCTCTAGTGTCAGCCATGGCGGAGAAGGTGCGGGGTAAGGTGACTTATTTCTCGATGCAACCGGATAATCCGTTGGTGTTGGAGCATGTGCGCCGTGGTGGTTTGGCTGCAATTTTTGAGAATGGTTTTATTACGATTCTGGAAGGGGAATGGCGGCTCCAGGTTGAGTCGGTGCAGAATGTGCCGGTGACGATGGGCGGTATGGCTCCTTTTATGATCGCGAATGCTTTGGCTGCTTGTTTGGCGGCGTTTGCCCAGGGGGTTGATATTGAGTTAATTCGTCAGGGTCTGCGCACCTTTAGACCTTCGGCGGATCAGACTCCGGGGCGGATGAATCTCTTTAATTTGGGGAATTATCATGCGCTGGTGGATTATGCCCATAATCCTGCTGGTTATGAGGCGGTCGGTGCGTTTGTGAAAAACTGGCAGGGGCAACGGGTCGGGGTTGTGGGTGGTCCTGGCGATCGCCGGGATGAGGATCTGATTCTTTTAGGGAAGATCGCGGCGGATGTGTTCGACCGGATCATTGTCAAGGAGGATGAGGATAAACGGGGACGTAAGGATGGTGAAGTGGCGGATCTGATTATTGAGGGTATTCGCCAACGGAATCCAGATTGTCGCTATGAGATCATTTTGAATGAGGAACGGGCGCTCAATTTGGCTTTGGATGATGCGCCGCAGGGTTCTCTGGTGGTGATTTTCCCGGAGAGTGTTTCCCAGGCGATCGCCATTATCAATCAGCGTAATCCGATTGAGGATGATGCTGCACAGAAGCGAGACCCAGCATCTGGTGATTATTACGCCCAAATAGCTTCGTCAGCGGCTAACTAGGACAGCCTTGGTCGGTCAATTAGGTTAATGGCGATCGCCCTAATCTGAACGCCATACCTTAGATCAAGATAATAGGTATAGCCCAGTCAATGACTGGGTTTTTCTGTTTGGGGACTGTATCGTTAGAATATGGGCGAGTGAATCATCCAGTTAATTAGCAAGTTCATTAGTCAGGTCATTAGCAAATGGTTGTGTCAGCATCGCGTCTTATTACCCAGGAACAGGCTTTTGATTGGCTTGAGCGCATTATCGCCCAGGCGGAATCGGATGGGGTGGCAGTGGCGATCGAGGAGCGTGAATCGGCGTTGGGACGGTTTGGGGAAAATCAAATTCGTCAAAATTTGCAGAGAACGCAATTTGAAATTGCAATTACAAGTTATTTCGGTTCCCGAAGTGCGAGTACGACGACGGTGGCGCAGGATTTGGATGAGATTGTGGTCGCGCTGAGGCGTAGTGAATCTTTGGCAAGGGTTGCGCCGGAGGATCCGGAGTGGATACCTCTATTGGAACCGCAAACCTATGGGGGGGCGATCGCCAAGTTTGATGCAGCGACCCATCGCTATTCACCTTTGCAGCGGGGGGAATTAATTCAACAGGTTTGCCAGTGGAGTGAGGCGGCAAACATCGAAGCTTCGGGCATTTTAAGCACCAGTGCCACCGCCTATGCCCTGGGAAATTCGGCAGGATTGCGAGCCTATGAGCAAAGTACCCAGGCAGAATTTAGTTACACAGCCAAAATTGGTGGGGCTTCCAGTTGGGGCAGTCGCACAGCTTGGGGCATTAATGAGTTGCCCGTCCAGCAGATCGTGATGCAAACCATTCAACGGGCAACCCTGGCACAACAACCCACGAAGGTAGAACCGGGGACTTATCCTGTGGTCTTTAGTGCGGGGGCGATCGCCAATCTCGTGCCGCGCATGGTATGGAGCATGTCAGCCCGTGCCGCCGATGAAGGTCGTAGCTTTTTTTCCCAACCCGATGGCGGCAACCGTTTAGGGGAGCAACTGTTCCATCCCCTCGTACATATTTACCGCGATCCATCCCATCCTCTATTACAGACAGGCGCATTCTCCAGTGAAGGCTTACCCTGCGATCGCCTACCCATTGTCGAGGCAGGAGTACCCGTAAACCTGAATTACGACCGTTATTGGGCGAACAAACAGAACCATCAGCCAACGGGTGGTCTTTTTCCCTTAGTGATGACAGGCAGCGATCAAACCCTCGCCGATCTCATTGCCGGGACAGAGCGGGGCATTTTCGTCAATCGCGCTTGGTATGTCCAACTGGTGAACCCCAAAACCCTCGAACTCACTGGCATGACCAGGGACGGCACATTCTGGATCGAAAACGGGCAACTCGCCTACCCCATCTACAATTTACGCTTCAACCAATCACTCCCCGATATGCTCAAAAACATCGAGGCGATCGCCACCCCAGAACGCCATGGTAGTTCCGTGATGCCCGCCCTCAAAGTTAAGGAGTTCCACTTCAGCAGCACCACCGACAGTATCTAGCCGGAATGAAAGTGGCGATCAATCGTCTTAGACAAGAAGTAAGACCAAACAAATAAATAAGGGGTCAATCTAGGCGTGGTGAACAAGAGAAACCTTGCCACAGGACAAACTTTCTTCCAAACGACTAAGCGCCTTGAAAGTTGACTGATTTAAAGGTGTTTTCCACAGTAGATGTCCGATATGTTCTTCCTGTTCAGGCGTAATTTCCCCAGAACTCAATACCTTTTCGACTGTGACCAAAAGATCATTCATTACGATAAATCTCCGATGACGTTATGGCTACTTACCCAATAGCGTGAGAGTTTTGAGTAATGAATAGCGACTATTCACTCGAAATAATCCACTAGAATTGTCAACAATTGCACACTCAATATGTCCATTTTAGTCTTGTCGAGGTTGCCAATACCGATCAAACCGTAAAGATCGATACTTTTATTTACAGATCTTCAAGGTACTGCTCAATCTTAATTAACAATTGGCTAACACAATCGGCTCACCTTTTGGCGATCGCTGAATCGGTAGTGTTTAAGAAGTAAGGCTTAAGTATAGAGAATCAAGTTTAAAGGTCAAATTCAAATCAACCAAGAGAACGACAATGCTCCTAACGCTGCTCTTCTCCCTTGACAACTACCCTGCGGACGACCAAAAAAGAAGTCCAGACCTAGGGCATAGATTAAATTCGCTTTAAATGACGATGAAAATCCCCGTGATGTGGGTTATTTTGTTTGAGAACATCACTGAATTGATGTCATTTTGATGGGATGCAATTTCTATCAACTACAAAGTGAATTGATTAAATTTGTCGAAACTATCGAAAATTGCGGTGAATAGATTGATGCAACAGCAAAACCAAAAACGTAGGATTTCATTGAAGAGATTATTCGGTAAGCTCGTGGCTGGTTGTGGGGTCTTGGGCAGCTTGTCTATGGGTATCGCTCAGGCTCAGGTAACTGTGCATCAGGGTTTACCGCCTGTGCCTCCGGTCATTCCGACGCTGAATGACACGCCTTTGGATCAGTCCATCGATTCATCCAAGGTAGAAAAAGTACCTGCTTTACCGGAGTTTACTTTCGAAGCACCGCGATCGCCCCTCACACCGCCTAGTTCACCTAGTTTTAGTAATAGCAATAATTTTTCGAATCAGTATCGTGTGGAAGTGAATGCGACGGATCCCATGACCTTGGCAATGGTGAAACAGGTTGAACCGGGTGCTTTTATTAAAGGCGATCGCATCCAAGCCGGAGTCTTTTCCCGTCAGGATAATGCCGAAACACTGCGCAGTAAGCTGAAAAATAATGGCATTAACGCCAATGTCGTTGCAGTCAATGGCAATACCACCACAAGCACTGCACCTATCGCCATGGGTTCGGGGGTTGAGGACAGGGGCTATTTTGTCGCCATCCCCGTCAGCCAGGATCGTTCTGCCAGCGTGATCCGTAAACTACAACAGGCTGGTGTGAATAACGCCCTCATTCAGGAAAGAACAGCGCCTAGAGGACGACACATTGCAGTCGGGCCATTTGTGAGTCGTCAAGAAGCCAGTGCCGTAGATCTACAAATTCGTGGCGCGAATCTTGATAGTCGAGTGTATTACGCAGATTAGATTATTGGATGTCGTGAATGAGTTGTTGTGGTAAATTCACGGTGATTAAATCACGCATAACGCAGAATCTACGAAATAAACATCATGGCAAATTTAACCAGTGCAATTCAAGTTGAACATCAGCCCAGTCCAGCGAGATTAGCGGAACTGGGGGTCACCAGTTGGGGCATTTGGACGAAGGAAGTGTCTACTTTTCCTTGGCATTACGATATGCAGGAGGTTTGTTATTTCCTGGAGGGGGCGAACCTGTGACCATGGGCAAGGGGGATCTGGTGACCTTCGCGACAGGTTTAAGTTGCCAATGGGAGATTAGACAACCTGTGAAAAAGCATTATTCCTTTGGGTAGGCATTAAGGCGATCGCTGAGGGCAATCCACTGCATGAGATCCACCTCTTCCCCCCGCGCCTGGGGAGCAATGTCCAATTCGGCAAAGAGGGGGTCGAGGATATCGGTGGGGTATAAGCCCTTGAGGTTATTGCGGAGCATTTTGCGTTTACTCATAAAACCAACCTTGATCAGGGTTTCCAGCAGTTTAGGATTAACGGCAGGTTTCGCTAGGGGACGGGGGGTCAGGCGCACCACGACGGATTCCACCTTGGGTTTGGGGTAAAAGGCTTTGGGGGGGACGAGGCAAATGGTTTCGCAGTCGGCGAGGTATTGCACCCTCAGGGTGAGAGCGCCAAAGGCTCTGGTGTGGGGGCTGGCAACGAGGCGATCGCCCACTTCTTTTTGGATCAGCAGCACAATGGAATCGAAAGGATTTGGGTTAGGGTCAGCGATGCGTCCCAGGAGTTTTTCCAGGATGGGGCCAGTGATGTTGTAGGGAATATTTGCCACTACTTTGCGGGGATTTTGAAAGTTTGGGAAATCCCCCAGAAATTCATCGATATTGCTCTTGAGATAATCCGCCTCCAGCAGCAAAAAATTATCGCGATCGCCGTAATTCGTGACCATAAATTTACAGAGATCACGGTCAATTTCCACCGATAATAATGCCGCCGCTTCGTCCAGTAACCGTTTAGTGAGTGCCCCTTTCCCTGGCCCAATCTCCAACAGGCGATCGCCCGGTTGAATCTTCGCCGCCGCCACAATTTGATCGAGAATATTTTCGTCCTTGAGCCAATGTTGACCAAACTGCTTATGGGGGCGCATAACAAATCCTTATCCGAAACTCAGCACAGGGCACTATTCTAACCGCAGTTCGGGTTACATATTTGCCGTAAGCGGAAAAGGAGATGGGGGGAGTTCATCCTGAAATCAAGATTTTGACAACAAACGATATCAAGTTTTTCTTGTCTCCGCGTCCCCTTGTCACACCATCCCCGCGTCATTCTTTCAGACAATCTTCTCGCCACTGAGAATAAACATCGGATCCACCGCCGCAAAAATTTGCCGCATCCCCTGGGTTTCCAGTCGATTAATCGCCGCCTGTACCACCTCCACATTCCGCGCCCGCAACTCCGCCAACCCCTCCGAGAGCTGATAGAGTTGCTCTAAATTCGTTGCCATTGCCACCACGCGCCCCTCACTGGGCAGCACATCCCAAGCCTGTTGCAGAAGCTGCTTTATCGGTTTCCCACCCCCCAGACAAATGCGATCCGGCTTGGGCGTAATCTCCGCGAAACATTCCGGCGCAGTCCCTTCAACTACCCTCACATTTTGCGTTTGGAAACGACGACAATTTGCGCGTACCAATTCCGCCACATCCCCATCCCGTTCCACTGCCACCACCGTACCCTGGGGACAGAGCAGGGCAATCTCAATGGCGATCGTCCCCGTACCCGCCCCAATATCCCACAGCACCGAATCCGGACGCATCCGCAATGCCGAGATAATTAACAGCCTCGCCTCCCGCTTG
>JBIKYI010000128.1:0-7085 GCA_044355355.1 Limnothrix sp.
GGCAAATATTCTCGCAATTCGCGGCGGATAAGGTTAATCTGATGCATGAGGGTCTGATTGATTTGTCGTAATTTCTATCAAACCCTCTTCTCCTCTTCTTTTCCAGTCTTTTGTCCTAGTAGTTAGCTTTGTAATATAGCGTTTTCGTCCTAAATGAAGTACACATATTTCTAGCTAAATAAAGGCTTTGATTATCGGCTAGTACCTCACTTAAAGCGAAATTGCTATATGTACAGTTTTAAATGCGTGAGAGTTTAACTTTCTCAGTACATAGTTTTGGGTTAATCGATTGGCATGGAGTGATGTCAACTCAGTACTCAAATGAGTACATCAATTATCCTCTGAACTGTACTGAGCAACACGAATTTGTTGACAATTGGGAGAATCGGTTTGGGAGATCAATGAAGCTGTGGTAGGTTGAGATTGACGACTAAACCCACCAAAATAATTTGTCGTTACTCCATAGGCTACACCGATAATTGAGGCAAAGATACAAAGCTCTAATCTGGAGATTAAGGGTAATTTCATCATGATTTTATCTGGCAAAACGTTGCATCATAGAACGACATTGAAGAGGCAATTTATTGGGTGATTAACCCCTTCTGTAGATACGTCGTCTACAAAATTTTGTTTTATGCAGATTTTTGTGGGTTGGGAAATTTTTGTCTGAGATGTGGATTGGGGATCTTTGCTGGGGAGGTGTGACCCCAATCAAGGGCGATCACTCCAGATCTCGCCAAAGATCAGCCATAGGAGCAATTGCTTAAAACCAGTAAAAGTTTTTTTGAGCGGATTATCCAAGGCGATCGCCCTTCTCTGATAGACTTTGGGAGATTACATAAAACTTAATGACTGACATTGATAAGCAGTCGAAGTCTGGAGGATAAAAAAGCGTGGATAGCACCCTCGGTTTAGAAATCATTGAAGTCGTTGAACAAGCGGCGATCGCCTCTTCCAAGTGGATGGGTATGGGCGAAAAGGACATTGCCGATTCCGTGGCAGTAGAAGCAATGCGCGAACGCATGAACAAAATTCACATGCGCGGTCGCATCGTGATCGGCGAAGGTGAGCGGGACGAAGCACCTATGCTCTACATCGGCGAAGAAGTGGGTATCTGTACCCAACCCGACGCTGAGAAATTTTGTACCATTGACGAGCTTGTCGAAATCGACATCGCCGTTGATCCCTGCGAAGGTACAAACCTCGTTGCTAACGGTCAACCCGGTTCCATGGCAGTCCTTGCCATCTCCGAAAAAGGTGGACTATTCCACGCCCCTGACTTCTACATGCAGAAGCTCGCAGCGCCCCCAGCCGCTAAAGGCAAAGTAGACATCCGCAAGTCTGCCACCGAAAACATCAAAATTCTTTCCGAGTGCCTCAACCGTACTCCCCAAGAACTCGTGATCGTGGTTATGGATCGCCCCCGTCACGCCGACTTGATCAAAGAAATCCGTGCCACTGGCGCAAGAGTTCGTCTCATCAGCGATGGTGACGTTTCCGCAGCCATTTGCTGTGCCTTTGAAGGGACAAACATCCACGCCCTCATGGGTGTTGGTGCAGCCCCTGAAGGTGTTATCTCCGCAGCAGCAATGCGTTGTCTCGGTGGTCACTTCCAAGGTCGTTTGATCTACGATCCCGCTGAAGTAAACACTCCCGAAAGTGAAAAGTGGACGAAGGAAGGTAATGCCCAACGTCTAAAGGACATGGGTGTTGAAGATCCTGACAAGATCTATGAAGCCAATGAACTCGCTTCCGGTGAAGAGGTTCTCTTTGCAGGTTGTGGTATCACTCCCGGTACATTGATGAACGGCGTTCGTCTGTTCCATGGTGGTGCTCGTACCCAGTCCCTCATTATCTCCAGCCAATCCATGACTGCTCGCTTTGTGGACACCGTTCACATGTGGGAAGAGCCTCAGAAGATCTCCTTGCACTAGGTTCTGACACTAGGTTTTAGGGTTGGTTTGATTTAGGTTTTAGCTTGGCTGGGTTGGTGGAAGTCCGAAAGAATAGCAATCCAAGTCAAGCCTAAGCCATAAACATGTGAGTATAAAAACTCGATAAAACATCTATCAAAAGCGCGATCGCCATTCGGGGGTCGTTTTTTTTTGCTGGGGCGAGGATGAAGTTAAATAAATTTTCTTTACAAAACCTTTTTTTGCGAATTGCCCGAAGACTACATTGCATAGGAATATCGAAAAACAATTTTTAATTTGGTTTTTAATAAAACCCCCCGTTCTCCTGGATTCAAAGCCTGGGAGAGCCTCCTTATTTTTAAGACTTCCTATTTTTTAAGACTGTAAGAAAACCCCATGAATATTGTTGTTGTTGGTCTAAGTCACAAGACAGCCCCCGTTGCAATTCGCGAAAAACTCAGTATTCAAGAAGCGAAAATGGACGAGGCGATCGCCCACATCAAGTCCTACCCCCACATCGAAGAAGTGGCGATTATCAGCACCTGCAACCGTCTGGAAATCTACGCCGTCATCCAGGAAACAGAGCAAGGGGTACGCGAGATCTGTCAGTTCCTCGCCGAGACCGGGCAACTCCGCCTCAACCAACTCCGTCCCTATCTGTTTACCCTGCTGCACCAGGATGCAATCCGTCACCTCATGCGCGTTTCTGCTGGACTAGAAAGCCTAGTATTAGGTGAAGGACAGATTTTGGCACAGGTGAAGAACGCCCACAAACTCGGTCAAAAACATAAGGGGCTGGGTCGCCTCCTTGATCGCCTCTTTAAACAGTCCATCAGCGCCGGGAAGCGAGTTCGTAGCGAGACGAATATCGGTACAGGAGCCGTGTCCATCAGTTCCGCTGCTGTCGAATTGGCACAGATGAAAGTTAACGATCTGTCCGACCAAAAAATTGCCATTATCGGTGCAGGTAAAATGTCTCGTTTATTGGTGCAACACCTTTTGTCAAAGGGGGCAGAAGATATCACCATCGTGAACCGTTCCGAGCGGGGGGCGCAGGATCTCGCCTCTAAATTCCCCGATGCGGATCTACAGCTTGAACTGTTACCGAAAATGTTTAAGGTGATCGAGAAATCAGACATTGTATTCACCAGCACCAGTGCCACCGAACCGATTATTAACAAGGCAAACCTTGAGGAACTCGATTTTCGTCGTCTGATGTTGATCGATATTTCTGTCCCTCTGAACGTGGCAGCGGATGTGGAGGATTTAGGGGGGATTAAGCTCTATAACGTGGATGCGTTAAAGGAAGTAGTCGCCCAAAACCAAGCTTCCCGTCGCAAGATGGCTGAGGAGGCAGAGGCTTTGTTAGAGGAGGAGGTTGATAGCTATATCAATTGGTGGCGATCGCTCGAAACTGTGCCCACCATTAGTTCCCTCCGCAGTAAGGTGGAAAGCATTCGTGAGCAGGAACTGGAAAAAGCATTATCCCGCCTCGGTTCTGAATTTGAGGAAAAACACCAGGAAGTGATCGAAACCCTGACGCGGGGGATTGTCAATAAAATCCTCCATGAGCCGATGGTGCAACTCCGTGCCCAGCAGGATATTGAAGCCCGTCGAGTCTGTTTACAGTCTTTGCAAATGCTCTTCAATCTAGAGCCGGAAGAAGTGGTTTAGATTGCCATTGAACGGATAATGGGGCTGGGGTTTGCCGCCGTGATGGTGGACTATAAACTCCAGCTTTTTTGTGAGTAATCATACGTAATCTTGATGTGGGAGAAAGTTGAGTGGGAAGCAAAAGCAACAGTTTAATATTCTTAATTTTTGAGTTCAGTAAAAGGGCGATCGCCCTGATTTCGGTGCTAGTCAGCATCGGTCTAGTCGCCTGTAGTGACAGCAATTTACCCGGCAGCTACATCAGCGAAACCCACGGCTACCAATTCCTCTACCCTAACGGCTGGATTCCGGTCAACGTCGAACATAATGACCATGGCGTTGATGTGGTGTACCGAGATCTGTTGGAATATTCCGAAAATCTGAGCGTCATTGTCAGCGATGTGCCCGCAACCCAAACCCTGCAAAGTTTAGGCAGTCCCACCGATGTTGGTTATCGCTTCATGCAGGAAGCCACCACGGGCGATCGCCAACCCGAACTCATCCGCGCCGAAAGCCACAACCAAACCGGGCAGACCTACTACACCCTCGAATACCAAGTCACCCTCGGCAACGGACAACAACGCCATGACCTCGCCACCGTCGCCATCAAACAGGGCAAATTGTATACCTTTAACCTCTCCACCCCCCAGAATCGCTGGCAAACAAGACAAAACCTCTTTAACCAGATCATTCATTCCTTCCAAGTGTAATCTCCCCCTTGCTACACTTTTTCTACCCCGTCAGCATTTTCGTAAGGATTCCCACAAAAATTCCCGCAAACATTACAGAACCATGCCCTTTGAACTCTTTGTCCTCGCCTCCGCCTCCCCTGCCCGTCGCCGTCTACTCCAGGGCATCGGCATTAATCCCATCGTCCATGTGAGCCACTTCGACGAAGACCAGATCCAATCCCGCGATCCGATCCAACTCGTCAATGCCCTCGCCGAAGCCAAAGCAAGCACCGTTGCCAAACAACGACAAAATGCCCTGATTTTGGGTTGCGACTCTGTATTACTGGTGCAAGGAGAAATTTTGGGCAAACCAGAATCCCCAGAAGTGGCGATCGCCCGTTGGCAATCCATGCGCGGCAGTTACGGTGTACTTTACACAGGACATGCCCTAATCGATCAAACCCAACAGCGAACCCTTGTCCGTCACGGTCAAACCACCGTCCATTTTGCCAACATCGATGACGAAACCATCAAAGCCTACGTCAAGAGCGGCGAACCGATGCAATGTGCTGGTTGCTTTGCCCTCGAAGGAAAAGGCGGACTATTCATCGAAAAACTCGAAGGCTGCCATAGCAATGTCATCGGACTGAGTTTGCCCATACTACGTCAAATGCTGATGGAATTAGGCTACAGCACCAATAACATCTGGCATTAGCTAACATTAGCCCTAGAGCGTGTTACATTTACCGCGACTTTTCTCTCGAATTCTTTACCAATGAGATATTCTGAAGAAAATCGCTTACCTACCCAACAAATTAACAATAGTGTTTTCCTAAGCTGACACTCAAACATCAGCCCCATAGGAACACGTAGAGGAGAACTATTGATATGCCCGCCAGCGACGAATTTAAGAAAGCCTTGCGTTCAGGAGATCTCCCCGAAGCATTTGTAATGGCAATGGGGAAAGCAACAGAACTAAAGATCACAACCCAAGTGGTTAAAGCTGACGGTGCAATTGCGGCGGAATATAATCCGGCTCAATGCTTGGAAACCCGTTTAGATATTCTCAACGGCACGATTGAAAATAGAGTTGGGGAAGAATTTGTTGGCACAGGGAAATATCGAGAACTACAGCAATTTCATCAACAACAAGTTGCCCTCGGTAATCGTAAAATTCAAGAAAATTTTCAGAGTTTACAACAGCTTTTTCGGTTACTGGTAACACTGCAACAATATAATCGCATTACTAATGCAGAAAAACCCTTAGATTTGACCTTTTTGGAAGTACCGAGTCAGGCACTCCCACCAGAAAAAGTGATCACTACGCTCCAGGAACAGGCGGCAATTTTAGAGACGATCGCCGAGGTACAGTCTGCGGCTGAGGAAGATTTCGACCTGGATTTCAGTTTATCTGATCAGGACTTCCCGACCCAAGAGGCAGAAATCCCACCCGCCAAAATTAACACAATTAAACTCACGGCTCCCCCCCCGCCCAAGGTGAACCGAGCCAAGCCAGCACCAGAGACACCACCCGCAACAGCCCAGGAACCGGAGTCTTTAGTTACGGATTCAGTGACGGATACGGATAAGGTCAAGCAGGTGGCGATCGCCACAGGGACAGTGGCAGCAGCGGCGGCGATCGCTGAAGTCCTCACTCACCCCACCGAAGATGCACCAGAACCACCAAACACCAAACAACCAGACCCAGAAGAAGAACCCCTAGGCTTTCTCGATAGCTTCTCCGCCCTCGATCTCGACGACATACCAGAACCCCTAATGCCATTGTCCGACGTGGAGATGGACGATTGGGAAACCCCAGTAGAACTCACCCCCGCCCAGCGTTTATCCCAAATGCCGAGCGAGACCTATGTTCCCAGCCTGAAAGACTTTGACCATGACCCAGAAGCAACAGAAGACGGTCTAGATGATCTCCTTGCAGACGATGACCTCGACGATCTGTTTGAGGATGAAACCACCACAGCCTTTGCGGATGATCTGGATGTAGACGATCTTGGCACAGTAGAAGAAACAGCCATTGAACCGATTACAGATGCAATCGAGACGATCATTGAAACCGAAATTGCGGACTTTGCAACGGATGATTTCGGTGGCTTCATGGATGAGACCATGGATGCAACCGATGATTTTGCTGTGGCGGAATCCCCTGTTGATGCAGCCGAAACTACAGATTTTGTGACGGACGATTTACCCGAATTTTCCGGGGATGATTTCGGTGGCTTCATGGATGAGACCATGGATGCAACCGATGATTTTGCTGTGGCGGAATCCCCTGTTGATGCAGCCGAAACTACAGATTTTGTGACGGACGATTTACCCGAATTTTCCGGGGATGATTTCGGTGGCTTCATGGATGAGACCATGGATGCAACCGATGATTTTGCTGTGGCGGAATCCCCTATTCAGGAAGCCGAAACTACAGATTTTGTGACAGACGATTTACCCGACTTTTCCGAGGATGATTTCGGTGGTTTGACGGATGAAGCCATTGAGACAACAGAGGATCCTGCCGCAGTATCCCCAGTAGAACCTGTGTTAACTGAAAACGTTGAGACAGCGGTAGATGGTTCTCCCTTGGATAATATTGATGATTCAGAGTTGCTCGATTTCTTGGGTCAAGATTGGCGCTCTAATCCTGAGGTGGCAGAAATTACTTCTTTGGATGAGGATGGCAGCGAACCGATCTTGATCCAGCCCTTGACGGAGGAAGAACTGGCAACCCTCGAAGAAGTTGAGGATATGGATGATGATTGGCAACCCTTGGGGATGAGCGATAAAAGCTTTTCTGGGTTGCGGGATCTAGGGTTTGACACGGATCACGATGAGGAAG
>JBIKYI010000129.1:0-7083 GCA_044355355.1 Limnothrix sp.
TGGGGGCGATTAATTTTGTCACCACGATCTTTAAGATGCGCATTCCCGATATGGACATCCACAGTATGCCCTTGTTCTGTTGGGCGATGTTGGCGACTTCGGCGTTGATTTTACTCTCGACTCCAGTACTGGCTTCGGCGTTGGTTTTGCTGTCCTTTGACCTGATGGCAGGAACGGCTTTCTTTAACCCGACGGGTGGCGGTGACCCGATTGTTTATCAGCATTTATTCTGGTTCTACTCTCACCCTGCTGTGTACATCATGGTTTTGCCCTTTTTTGGGATCATTTCCGAGGTGTTGCCTGTGCACTCCCGTAAGCCGATTTTTGGGTATCGGGCGATCGCCTATTCCGGTTTGGCGATTAGTTTCTTGGGCTTGATCGTCTGGGCGCACCATATGTTCACCAGTGGCACACCTGGCTGGTTACGGATGTTCTTTATGGCGACCACCATGCTGGTGGCTGTGCCGACGGGGATCAAAATTTTCAGTTGGTGTGCAACCCTCTGGGGCGGCAAACTTCAACTAAACGCGGCTCTTTTATTTGCCGTTGGCTTCCTCTCGTCCTTTTTGATGGGTGGATTGACTGGTGTGATGTTAGCCGCAGCTCCCTTCGATATCCATGTCCATGACACCTATTTTGTGGTGGGACATTTCCACTATGTGTTATTTGGTGGTTCTGTGTTTGCGCTGTTTTCGGGGGTGTATCACTGGTATCCCAAGATGACGGGCAAAATGTACGACGAACTGTGGGGCAAAATTCACTTTGCCATGACCTTCGTGGGTTTCAATCTGACCTTTTTACCGATGCACTACCTTGGTATGCAGGGTATGAACCGACGGATTGCGCTCTATGATCCGCAGTACCAAAGCGTGAATCAAATTTGTACGATCGGTTCTTATATTCTGGCGGTTTCGACTTTGCCGTTCTTGATTTCGATGGCATTGGGCTTTATTAAAGGTGAGGCTGCGGGGCGTAATCCTTGGCGAGCGTTGACCCTTGAATGGCAGACCACATCTCCCCCAGCCATTGAAAATTTTGAGGAACTGCCTATGCTTTGGGCTGGCCCCTATGAATATGGCATTGATAGTGAATCGGAAGATGGCGATGAGAACGTTGAGGATATGTTGTCGGAAGTTGCCAATGTTAGTTGATGTTGATGTTAAGCAGAGGATTGTGAGGTAACAATTATGCAAAGTTCGGCAATGGATAATACGGTGGTCACGGCTGGTTATCAAGAGGCAGCGGGAAACCATGGGCATCCTGATTACCGTATGTTTGGCTTGGTTTTATTCCTGGTCGCGGAGACGATGATCTTTGCGGGTCTATTTGCGGCGTTTTTAATTTACAAGGCAACGATCGCCGATTTTTCTAAGGAGTTGGAGTTAACGATTCCCACAATCAACACTCTCATTCTAGTGAGTAGTAGTTTCGTCATGCATAAGGGTCAGAGTGCCATTAAAAATGACGATGTGAAGGGGTTGCAACTCTGGTTTGGGATCACTGCCCTGATGGGAGCCATCTTCCTTGGGGGTCAGGTTTATGAGTATGCCCATATGGAGTTTGGTCTCACGGAGCATCTGTTTGGCAGTTGTTTTTATGCCTTGACGGGTTTCCATGGTCTGCACGTAACGGCGGGTTTGTTGTTTACTTTGGCGGTGCTGTGGCGATCGCGTGAAGCAAATCATTACAGTGGCAAATCCCATTTTGGGGTTGAGGCGGCGGAATTATATTGGCACTTTGTCGATGTGGTTTGGTTGGTGCTGTTTCTCTTGGTTTATCTACTCTGAGTTTGACTACCTGAGAGATTTGCGTCATTCGTAAAGTCAACATATGGTCATTCCAAATAAAAACTAGACAATCATTGCCTCCCTTTCTAAGGGAGGTGCCGAAGGCGGAGGGATCAAAAATTCTCAAACTTAACCGAAACGACTATAAGTCAGAATAAGCAAAAAAAAAGAAGTCAGCGCGGCTTCTTTTTTTTGTCTAGTTGTTTGTCTATTTGTATTGGTTGACTGTTGCTATTCGGGGGAATTAATCAAACCGGGGTGATCTAAGGGGCGATCGCCAGGGGCATCCCAGAAAAAACGTCGCTCCGATTCGGCGATCGGTTTGTCATTAATACTCGCCTCCCGACGACGCATCAAACCCGCCTCATCAAACTCCCAATTTTCATTCCCATAGGCGCGATACCATTGCCCCGCATCATCGCACCATTCATACTGAAAACGCACCGCAATGCGATTATCGCCAAACGCCCACATCTCCTTAACCAGGCGATAATTCAATTCCTTATCCCATTTGCGCCGCAGAAACTCGCGAATTTTTTCCCGCCCCTGGAACACTTCCGCCCGATTGCGCCAAAAACTATCTTCCGTATAAGCCATGCAAACCCGGTCTGGGTCGCGACCATTCCAAGCATTTTCAGCCATCCGAACCTTGGCGATCGCCGTTTCCCGCGTAAAAGGAGGCACTAAAGGTATTGACATGATTAAAACTTCCCCATTGCTAAATCTTCAAATAACGTTCTAAAAAAGGGGGTTGCAAGAATAAAGCCCACAACCCCGTCATTTCCATGCAAATCAAATTGGCGTAACCATACCTACCACTTCTTATAAGGTAGGAACTTACCGCACATGGTCACCTTCACGCGATCGCCCTTCGGATCCTCAACCTTGTCGATATCCAGCGTAAAATCAATCGCACTCATGATGCCATCGCCAAACTTTTCATGGATAACCGCCTTCATCGGCATCCCATACACCTGCATGATTTCATAAAAACGATAGATCAGCGGATCAGTGGGAATGACCGGATCTAAAGAACCCTTAACCGGAAAATCCGTTAACGCTTCCACCAAAGATTCGTCCGCACCAATTGCCTCAACAATCTTCTTTGCTTCCTCAGGAGAAGCACTCGCTTGCCGATAGAAAACCGACGCAATCCAAACCTCATCACAACCGATTTTCGCTTCCAAATCCGCAAAACTTAAACCAGAAGCCTTCTTTGCTGCCAAAAGTTGTGCCGTAACTTCAGAAATCGCCATTTTTAAAATCCTCAAAAAACTAAGTAAAAACGATAAGTAACAAACTAAGTGAACAACTCAATAAACACAGATGAAACCTAAATTCTGGCAGCCTCAACCGCACGAGTTTCTCTGAATAGATGACTTTCCATCTCCACCTTCAAATCGTGATAAGCCGGATGCTGATCCAACTCCTTACGATTACGCGGACGGGGGAATGGCACATCAAGAATTTCATCCACCCGCGCCGCAGGCCCACGGGTCATCATAATAATCCGATCAGAAAGCAACAACGCCTCCTCAATACTATGGGTAATCATAATCACCGTCTTCCGTTGCTGCTCCCAGATGCGCTCGATCTCATCCTGCAAAAAGCCACGAGTGAGAGCATCTAAAGCCCCGAACGGTTCATCCATCAATAAAATTTGTGGATTAATCGCCAGAGCACGGGCAATGCCAACACGCTGCTTCATCCCCCCAGAAATTTGGTGAGGATATTTCTTCTCTGCACCCGTTAAGCCCACCAATTGAATGTGTTCTTTAATCGTGCGCTGGATTTGCTTCTTCGGCATCTCCGGATAAACCGTCTCCACCGCAAAATAGAGATTTTCCTCCACCGTCATCCAAGGCATAAGGGCATAACTTTGAAACACCATGCCCCGATCCGGTCCTGGCCCCGTAATCGGCTGGCCATTGAGTAAAATCTCCCCGGAAGTCACAGGCGACAAACCCGCAATCATATCCAGCAGAGTAGACTTACCACAGCCAGAGGGACCAATAATCGAGACAAAAGTATTCGGCTCAATATCTAAACTAATGTCTTCGATCGCCACAAAATCCTTCGATTTTTTACCAGTGACTTTATCCAAAAGACCTTGCTTACCATGGAAGACCTTGGTAACGTTCCGAATCGAGAGTTGAGCCTTATCGGAAAAAGTGTCTTCTGGGGTCAAGGGAGTTGCGTAATTCACAGGGGTAACACTCATTATTTGCGACCAAATCCAACAAATCTTTCGACAGCAGCAAAACAACTATCCAGCAGTAAACCCACCAGACCGATGATAAAAATTGCCACCAAAATATTAGGAATATAAAGGTTATTCCACTCATTCCAGATGAAATAGCCCAAGCCAGTACCGAGCAACATTTCCGCCGCCACGATCACCAACCAAGCAATCCCCATACTGATGCGTAAACCCGATAAAATATTCGGCAGAGCAGCAGGAATAATCACCTTAAAAATAGTGCGCCACCGAGAAGCACCCAGGGTTTTTGCCACGTTCAAATATTCTGGACTCACATTAGCCACCCCAAAGCAGGTATTGATTAATGTCGGCCAAATACTAGAAATGAAGATGATAAAAACACCCGTCTGCTCCGAGTCCCGTAGGATATAAAGTCCCAAGGGTAGCCATGCCAAGGGGGAAATAGGCTTAAGCAATTGGATATAGGGATTAAACGCTTTCTGGGCGATCGGAGAAATGCCGATCAAAATCCCCAGGGGCACAGCAACCAAAGAGGCGGAAATATAACCGATCGCCACCCGTCGGAGACTGATCAGCAAATTCCAACCAATCCCTAAATCGTTGGGACCATTATCAAAAAAGGGATTCGTGATCCACCACCACAATTCCTGGAGGGTTGTTGAGGCGGTGGGCATCCCCTTCGCGAAAATTCCCATCCGAGCGCCAACCTCCCAGGCAGAGAGAAAAACCATTAAAGACCCAAGAAAGAGAAGCACCGCGAGCACATTTTCATTTTGCCAGAATGACTCCTTCGGTCTGGCATAAGCCAACTGCGGCAAAGACTTACTACTGCTACTGACTGCCATATCAAATCCTCCTATTGTTTACAAACCATATTCGTCGATTTGCTTTTTCACATAAGCGGCGGGATCAGCGGGGTCAAAGGTATCAAATTTGAGCTTTTCTTCCCGGTAGATCTCCGTGGGTGCTTCCTGTCCAAGTTCCGTTGCCAATTCCCGCGCCAGATCCGTAAGGAAAATATCCGTACCCACGGTGTCATAGCCCTTTTCAGTGATGACCTTAGCGGCTAAACCATCCCCCTGGAGATCCCAGCGTACAAGTTGGGAGGAAATCCAGTTGGCGAAACTTTGCCAAGGATAGGGATCGAAATCGATGCGATCGGGAATATCGAGGGTGTTGCCATTGCCATCTTCAAATTTGCCAGTTAAAACGGCTTCTACTACTTCAACAGGTTGATTGAGGAAAGCTCGATCAGAAATCGCTGCGGCAATTTCCTTGCGGTTCGCCGGATCATGGGCATAGCCTGCTGCTTCGATGATCGCCTTGTTGAGGGCACGGAAGGTGTTGGGGTTGGTGTTAATCCATTCGTCACTGGCGGCAAAGGCACAACAGGGGTGACCGGGCCAGATGTCCTTGGTGAGCATATGGATAAAGCCTGCCCCTTCATGCACGGCTCGTTGGTTAAAGGGATCGGGCATGAGGTAAGCATCGATGTCCCCGGCAATTAACTGGGCGATACTGTCTGGGGGGGGAACAGGACGAATTTGTACATCCTTGTCGGGATCTAGACCTCCAGTGGCGAGGTAATAGCGCAATAGCATGTTATGCATCGAGTAGGGGAAGGGTACGCCGATATTAAAGCCCTTGAAGTCGGCGGGACCACTCACTTTGCCTTTATGGCGTTCAGCAATGGTGATAGCCTGTCCGTTAATGTTCTCAATGCTGGCAAGTTTTACGCCAAAGGAGGCGGAACCGAGTCCCAAGGTCATGGCGATGGGCATGGGGGCAAGCATGTGGTAAGCATCTAATTCTCCGGCGATCGCCGAATCCCTGACCGCACCCCAACTCGGCATTTTCACAACCTTGGCATTAAAACCATACTTTTTGTAGAACCCCAAAGGCTCAGACATGATAATCGGCGTGGCACAGGTGATGGGAATAAACCCAATCTGTAACTCCGTTTTCTCCAAATTAGCTGGAGCCGCTGCATCCGTGGGGGCATCCTCCGTAGGGGTCTGGGTTTGACCACAACTTGCCAGGGTGACCAAAGCCGCACCCACCGCCATGTTGCGCAAAAATTCCCGGCGAGTTTGCGTACTATTGCGAATCGCATCCGAGAAAAAGAGACCCGCCTGGGGACCAAACGCCGCCGCAAACGCATTATCAATGCCACCCGCCTGCTGACAGAGTGCCAAAATTAACTTTTCTCGCTTCGGATCGTTACGTCCCACCCGCTTCAAAAATAAAGCCTTACGCAATTCATAGGCATTGACGCTATCCGCTGCCCGTAATTGATTTTCCTTGTAGATCCCCATCTTTACGAGGTCATCTACCATTTCCACTGGATCCTGGGGCATCGATTGCATGAATTCCCAATGATCCATACTTCCATGCTGCTTACCGCAAACATTACACAATGATTGCAAATTAGAGAGGCTCCCATAGCCAGATGCCCCAAAATTCTGTAACGCTTGCTGTGCTGAAATTAGTGTCATAGCTACTGCTCACTTAAAAGAAATGGTTTACACCCCAAAAAACTTCTAATTTTGTCTTGAAATTTAGTCCTGAATGAATTTCAAACTAATCGAATGAGTTAGGGTCTTGATCTAAGTTTTGAAGAAATAATAAAAGTCTGGGGTGCATCCTAACAGTTATTGAGGCAACAAACATTGAATTTTTTTTAGGACAAATCATTGTATTTATTGGATTTTTTTCTTAATGTTTGCAATTTCACTCGCTATGTCAAATTAGCTACAGAATGATGCTTCTATTTTTTTTATATTCATCAACTGCTGTCAAATTATTGTCGGTATTGTATCCATTTGTGCTGCTCATATGCTCTAAACTGGTTGCTGAATCATGAGTGTATTTAGCTAATATGCTGGGAATAAGCTAGATACAATGCCATGGTGTTTCCTGTTGTTTTTTTCTTTTCGCTGATATTTTGCTAGTAATTTTTTGAGTAAGATGTTAAATAATCGCCAATTCAAATTTGAAGTGCAACAGCTAGGGTCTTTCTGAAGAGGGACTCATAAGGATATTCTGATGTTAAGTAAAACAATAAGAAATCCCTAT
>JBIKYI010000178.1:0-6198 GCA_044355355.1 Limnothrix sp.
CACCCAAACAGAAACCCCACCAGCAACTCAAACAGATAACAGTCCCGCAGTAACCGGAGAATCGCCCCAGATTCGTTGGCGCATGGCGACTAGTTGGGATAAAACCCTTGACATTGCCTTCGGTTCAGCCAAAACTCTCTGCCAACGCGTCAGCCAAATGACCAGTGGTAAATTCACCATTACCCCCTATGCCGCCGGAGAACTCGCGTCAGGCTTAGAAGTGATGGATGCGATCAAAGCGGGAACCGTTGAATGTGGACATACAACCAGTCAGTATTACGTCAACAAAAATCCGGCCCTCGCCTTTGCCGCCAGCATGCCCTTCGGCTTAAATCCCCACCAACAGAATTCCTGGTTGTACCACGGTGGTGGATTGGAGTTGATACAAAAACTCTACTCAGACTTTGGCATGATCAACTTTCCAGCAGGCAACACTAGTATCCAGATGGGGGGTTGGTTTACCAAAAAAATTAATAACATTCACGATCTCCAAGGTTTACGGATGCGCATTTCTGGCTTGGGAGGGGAAGTGATGCAACGCCTAGGGGTCGATGTGCAGATTTTATTGGGGGAGCAAATTGTGGATGCCCTCGTCCGTGGTGAACTGGATGCCGCCGAATGGGTTGGCCCCTATGAAGATGAGCAACTCGGACTTCATAAAATTGCCCCCTATTATTACTATCCCGGTTGGTGGGAACCAGGGACAACCCGTGAAGTACAGGTCAGTTTAAAGCAGTGGCAGCGTTTACCGAAGGACTATCAGGCAATTTTTCGGGCAGCGGCGACAGAAGCCAATATGCGATTGTTGGCTCAATATGATGCGGTGAATGGGTCGGCATTGAAACGTTTGGTGTTGGGGGGAACAAAGCTTGAAGCCTATAGTGAGGAGATTCTCAAAGCTGCCCATAGAGCTACATTTGATTGGTATGAGGAACAGTCCCAAGCTAATTCACAATTTCGCGATATCTATCAGCAGTGGCTCAGTTTTCGTCGGGAAGCCTATGACTGGAATCGCATTAATGAGTTGAGTTTTGCCGATTTTGTCGGGCGATCGCCAATTAACTCCAACCCTTGATTCTAAGCGCTTAATTTCAAAATCTTAACTACAAAATCTTAACGATTTCCTATTAAGGAAAATATCTAATTCTTCTACTGAGAAGAAAACCGAAAAAAATGTTCGGTATGCCTCACCTGCCCCTTAAAAAAATAAAATAAAGAGCAAATATACGGTCATTGCGAAAAGAAAAATACGGCTTTTTCTCTCCAAATCTCAAAACTAAATTGCCATAATAAAAACGTAAGAAAAAATGATTTCCCTTGGAGGTCAAACCATGTCATTAGTACGCTTTTCTCCCTTCTCAGAATTAGAAACTGTTCAAACCCAAATGAACCGTATTCTTGAAGAACTTGCAGGTTGGCAAACTGAAGACAAAGCTGCTTGGCGTCCTGCGATCGAATTAATCAACGGGGACACAGCCCTCACCCTCAAGGCATCCCTCCCTGGCATTAACAAGGAAGACATTGATGTTCGTCTCACCCGCGAGTCCGTCCGTCTCCGTGGCGAATATAAAGTAGACAAGAGCTACAAAGATCATGGCGTTTACCACTCTGAATTTCGCTATGGCAGATTTGATCGTTCCATCGTTCTTCCAGTTGCCATCGATCATGAAAAAGTAACGGCAGATTTCAGTGACGGGATTTTGACTTTAACCTTGCCGAAGGTTGTGCCCACTTCCAAACAGGAGATTAAACTGAATCTTGGGCAAGTCCCGGCTCCTGAAACCTTGCCTGAAGCTGAATAGTCACCAATGATCGGGGCTAACTGCTCGATGTCACGTTACGACTTAACCATGACATCGCAGATATAACCTCAAAGATCAACAGAATAATCAATAGAACATAGATAGAACGAGAAACACTGTTGCACGTCCTGTGTGACGGTGTTTTTTTGTTGTGAGGTTCTCTTCCTGCTCTACACCAGCAGTCGCTTGGCTACCGTTCGCTATGGCGTGGGAGTAGGCGATCGCCCGATGCAACCCTGCGAAATTTTACCTATGGAGGCGAATTGAGGCAGATAAATTCAGATTATTTACGTTTCTTTTTGAAAAATTGATAAAGATAGGAACGAAATAGTTCTCTTTTTAAAGAATTGATGTTTGTTTGCTTTATCTAGACTTCATAAACTCCTTGGATGTAGGTAAATTCAATGAATTTTAGCCGTCCCCTCTTCTACCTACGAACAATTACTGTAATAATCAGGAACAGACACGTAAGCATCTCTTTCAGGTCATCAAGGGGTCAAATTCATGTATGTTCCCAGCTTAAATAATTCGATTAAAGCCCAAACAATTTTATTTGCGAAAAGACGTTTTGCCCGTAAGTCTGTCGTGGAAAATACAGTGGCACAGGAACGAACTAACCTGCAATTAAAAGCCTTGAAACCTGATGGAAATAGCTGTGCAAGCAAGTCTTTTGCCCGGACTGAAACTTCTTCTTCTTCGCGGGAAGTAATGGCGGTTTGTAATGAGGTTGTTGCCTATTTTAAGCGTCAGAGTCAGCTTGTTTCTCTACATCAATTGCTGGATGATTTTGACCACTTTTTTATTCATCATGATCCGGATCAAGTGCCAATTGAGATGTGCCATTCGGTCTATCAGATTGCTGTTCTTTTCCGTACACCTGATCTGGTTTATTTGATTCATCGTTGTGCGTTTCTGTTAGTTAATGTTTGTTTGGAGCAGAAAAAACCGCAGTATATTACTCGTTTGATTCGTCTTTTTGAGGATCGCAAAGTGTTGGCGATTGATGCTGCCCATGCGACTCATAAGTTTCGGGACGGAGCAAGAAATTACATGATGGGTCAGGAATATCTGGCGCTACAGTCTTTTGATTTGAATCATGTTTTGCAACTGAAGCATTGGCGGGATCGGTATTTGGCGATCGCCCTGACGGCACAAGCGTTTAATCCGGATACGATTCCTGAGCAACGTCAAGCGTCTCAATTGCTATCGCGGGTGCTGAAGCATCGCTATCGCTTCCAGTTGGTGATGTTTTTGACGAAGGGGATAGATGTGGCTGCCCAGGAAAAGCCTGTGCCGAATCCGACTTTTATGAATCCGACGACGCTGAAGTTGTTGCAAAAGGTGGTGGTGAATCGGGGGATTAGCTATGAGGCGATCGCCAAGAAGTTCCGTTCAGAGACGGCCCAGTTAAGCTATGGCGAATTTAAGGATGCCTTATCCCGCTATTTGTTGCTCTCCTTGACGGGCGATCGCCGCCTGAAGTGGTTACCTGGCAAGTTGGAACCCTATCTCCTCGGACTCGAAACCAGAAAAGATAACATCCAGGTGGGCGAGCATCTGATCACGAAAACTTGTAACAGCCTCATTAATTATCTGCTCAAACCAGCGAATCTCAAGGATCCCAGCCATCCATTTACCCTCTTGATGATGCAAGGGGAGAATCTCTCCCTCAGCATTTTATTGCTTAAACTGGTGTTGCTTTCGCCCCGGAGCTACGGCACATTAATGCAAGCTCTGGATGAACTCATTCGCAACTATGCAGATCAAGAAGAAGCTGAATGTGAATGGTTAATCAGTTTGGTGGAAACCATGCAAGTGATTTTGACCTTGGGTATGAAGGAAAGTCAGAATTTTTCTTTTCCGACGACGGTTAAAGCCACTGTGTAACAGGCTACCGAGCTACCCAAAAACTCAAAAACGACGGACAATGGAAAGGTTATTTTGATGTAAACCGTATCTATTTATTCCGTCCTGTTATGAGTGAGAACCAGAACCGTCGTAGCCGTGTTGTAACTGAAGGTCATCAACGCAGTCCGAACCGAGCCATGCTCCGCGCCGTGGGCTTTGGGGATGATGATTTTACCAAGCCAATTGTCGGGCTGGCGAATGGCTACAGCACGATTACGCCTTGTAACATGGGCATTAATGACTTGACGTTGCGGGCAGAGAAGGCGATCCGGGAAGCTGGTGCGATGCCGCAGATCTTCGGGACGATCACCATTAGTGATGGTATTTCTATGGGGACTGAGGGGATGAAGTATTCCCTCGTTTCCCGTGATGTGATCGCGGATTCCATCGAGACGGCTTGTAATGGTCAGAGTATGGATGCTGTCCTCGCCATTGGGGGCTGTGATAAGAATATGCCCGGTGCGGTTTTGGCGATCGCCCGGATGAATATTCCGGCAATTTTTGTCTATGGTGGCACGATCAAACCGGGTCATCTCGATGGTGAAGATCTCACTGTTGTGAGTTCCTTCGAAGCGGTTGGTCAGTTCAGCGCGGGTAAGATCACTGAGGAAAAATTAACGGCTATCGAGAAACACGCTTGTCCCGGTGCGGGTTCCTGTGGTGGGATGTTCACGGCTAACACGATGTCGTCCTCCTTTGAGGCGATGGGGATCAGTTTGCCCTATTCTTCGACGATGGCGGCGGAAGATGAAGAGAAAGCCATCAGTGCGGAAGAATCTGCGCGTGTTTTGGTGAATGCGGTCAAAAATCAGATTTTACCGAAGGATATCCTCACCCGTAAGGCGTTTGAGAATGCGATTACGGTGATTATGGCGGTCGGCGGTTCTACCAATGCGGTGCTTCATTTGTTGGCGATCGCCAATACCATCGGCGTTGATCTCAGCATTGACGACTTTGAAACCATCCGTCAGCGCGTCCCCGTAATTTGTGACCTCAAACCCTCCGGTCGCTACGTGGCAACCAATCTGCACAAAGCAGGTGGCATTCCCCAAGTGATGAAAGTCTTGCTGGAGAAGGGTTTACTGCACGGCGATTGTCTGACGATTACGGGCAAAACTGTCGCAGAAAATCTTGCAGACATCCCTAGCACCCCCTCGCCAGACCAAGATGTCATTCGTCAGTGGGACAATCCGCTCTATGCACAGGGACACCTCGCGATTCTGAAAGGAAATCTGGCGCAGGAAGGTTCTGTTGCGAAAATTAGCGGCGTAAAAAATCCCACAATCACTGGGCCTGCACGGGTTTATGAGTCGGAAGAAGAATGTCTCGATGCAATTCTCGCAGGCAAAATTCAGGCGGGTGATGTGATCATCGTGCGTTATGAAGGTCCTAAAGGTGGTCCCGGAATGCGCGAAATGTTGGCTCCAACTTCGGCGATTATTGGTGCAGGTTTAGGCGATAAAGTCGGTTTAATTACTGACGGTCGTTTCTCCGGCGGAACCTACGGTTTAGTGGTTGGTCACGTTGCCCCCGAAGCCTTTGTAGGTGGCAATATTGCCCTCGTACAGGAAGGCGACAGTATCACCATCGATGCCAACCAGCTTCTCTTGCAGATCAATGTTTCTGACGAAGAACTAGCAAAGCGTCGTGCCGAGTGGAAAGCTCCCGAACCTCGTTATAAGCGTGGCGTTTTAGGTAAATACGCAAAGGTTGTTTCGTCCAGCAGCAAAGGTGCAGTAACAGATATGGATCTGTTCTAACCCATTGATAACAAGGGGGTTGACCTGAATTGTTAAACCCCCTTTGTGACGAAACTGTATATACTTCTGCTAGAATTGGAGTATATCAATGCACCTTGCTAGGGAGTGCTGAAACCAATGATTACGACCGTTGCAAAATGGGGCAATAGCCTTGCAATTCGGATTCCCCAAAGCTTGGCAAAAGAGATTTGTTTGACTGAACAATCTGAAATCGATCTGAGTGTGGTGGATGGGGTAATCATGATGAAGCCTCGGACAATCAAATCCTATTCTCTTGATGAACTGATTCAAGGGATTACGCCAGAGAATTTGCACGGAGAGATTGATAGTGGTGCAGCCGTGGGGAATGAGATTTGGTAAAGCAGACAGAGCAATATATTCCCCAGAGAGGCGATCTCGTTTATCTGGATTTTGATCCTACAAAAGGACATGAACAACGGGGACATAGACCTGCATTCGTGATTTCACCGCTCATCTATAATCAAAAAACATCTTTAGCGTTGGTAATGCCCATTACTAAACACAAAAAAGGTTATCCGTTTGAGGTTATTTTGCCAGTTGATTTAAAGATTCAAGGGGTCATTCTTGTGGATCAAATCAAATGCTTAGACTGGAAAGTTCGCAACATAAAATTCATTACAGAAGCATCGACAAGCCTAGTTGAGGAAGTACAATCTAAACTGAAAACCTTAGTTTTATAATTTAATTAGGCGATCGTCGTGCTGAAT
>JBIKYI010000130.1:0-7047 GCA_044355355.1 Limnothrix sp.
CCGATCTAGGTACTGATGGGGTTCATATAAACGCCAAAACGCATCGACATATTCATTGGCAATGTCTTCAATGGGGCGAGTCGGCTCGAAATTCATGAGGGTGGTTTGGTTAATATTACCTGTGCCATCCCGTAGACGACCTTCTTTCTCTAGACGATGCCATAGTGCCGTATTTGGCAGTGCCTGGAGCATGGCAAAGGTGGTGGTGGGGATGCCAATCTGCTCGGCAAATCTGACAATGCGATCGCCTGCCCCCTTTTTCTCCCCATCAAAACCAATAATGAAACCCGCCATTGGTCGGAGTCCCGTCTTAATGATCAGATCTACCGCATCAGCGAGGGAACTACGGGTATTTTGGAATTTTTTCGTCATCGCCAAACTTTCTTCATCCGGCGTTTCAATGCCTAGGAATACTGCATCAAAATAACAGTCCACCATCATCTGCATCAATTCTTCATCTTCCGCCAAATCCACAGAAGCTTCGGTATTAAATCTAAAGGGATATTGATGCTCCTCCTGCCAAATTTTTAGCTCTTTGAGTAACAATTTAACGTTGCGTTTGTTGCCGATGAAATTATCATCCACCATGAAAACACTGCGCCGCCAACCCAATTCGTAGAGGCAATCCAATTCCTTCAACAACTGAGCGGGAGTTTTGGTGCGGGGCTTACGTCCATAGAGGACAATAATGTCGCAAAATTCACATTGGAAGGGACAACCCCGCGAAAATTGCACGGACATCGAATCATATTGATCCAACTCCAGAAGATCGTAACGGGGGACGGCGGTTGTGGTGACATCGGGCTTAATTTCAGAGCGGAAAGTGCCGGAGGTTGCCCCTGCTTCCACGGCTTCCACAAATTGGGGTAGGGTAATTTCCCCTTCATCGAGAATTAAGAAATCTGCGCCTGCTTCGGCGACACCTTCGGGGACGGACGTGGGATAGGGGCCACCGACGGCAACGAGTTTATTGCGTCTTTTGGCTTCCTTGATCTGATCCATCAAATCATCTTTTTGCACAATCATGGCGGAGCAGAGGACGATTTCTGCCCATTCCCATTCCTCTTCTGTAACGGCGCGGATATTGCGGTCAACGAGTTTGAACTCCCAGGTCTGGGGCAAAATCGCAGCAACGGTAATCAAGCCGAGGGGAGGCAATAGGACTTTGCGATCTACCAATTGGAGAATTTTTTCGTATGACCAAAAGGTTGGGGGAAAAACTGGGTAAATCAGCAAAACGCGCATGGTAATACTTCTCTCATATGCAAGGGGGACAAGCAAATTCTAGTTTGTTCTAACATAGTTTTTCCTTTTAATGCTTGTGGTATAGGGATGATTTATCGGGTTGTGGGGGATGGGGTGTCTTCTCTGGATGGTTTTGGCGATCGCCATCGGCTTTTAGGATTGGATGTTTATTAGGGAATTTTTGCTGATTTTTTGGTTGTTTTTTGGTTGTTCGTTTGCGCAAGTATTGTTTGTTTTATTGGCGAGGCTTGAGAACATTATGCTGATCTATTTGGCTGTAAATTCAATGCCTTTGTAGAGGTCGGCAAGGCTCAAATTAAACTGAAGTGATTCGAGGGCGATCGCCCCATCTGCACCGCGAATATCAGTCAGCAACCATTTGCCTTCTGGAGTTTTGGCAAAATGTTTCACGTAATATTCATACTGATCAATCAATAAATACTCGCAAAAACTGGGCAGGGTGCGGTAATCGTCAAATTTTTCGCCCTGATCATAGCCTTGGGTTGATTTAGATAAAACTTCGGCAATGACGACAGGATTGGTGATCATGGTCTGGCTGTCATCGGTGTAAACGGGCTGACCTTGCACAATCATCACGTCGGGATAGGTGTATTTGTTCGCTTCTGGAATCCAGAGTCGTACATCGTTCACGTAAATTTCATAGCTTTTATCCCGCAATGATTGCAGTAAACAAAAAGCTAATTTCCCGGTTAATTTGTTGTGGGTTGTTGTGCTAGCATCTCTTTCAACAATTTCTCCGTTTCGGTATTCGTGTTTAATTTCCGACTCTGCTTCGAGGGCTAGGTATTCTTCGGGGGAATAGTGTTTTTTCTCTGTTTTTTCAGTTGTTTCGGTGGCGATCGCAGTAATCACAGGCGGCTCCTCTTGTGATGCTTCCTCGACTATAACAAAAGGATTTGAGGAAACTTTCTAAATTTGCGCGGCTAGATGATCTCTGCGCTAAAAATAAAGATGTCACCTCTACCCAAACCTCCATGGCAGAAGATCCCTACTCAGCAGAAAAGACACAGGCTCAAAAAGTAGCGCAAAGTTTGATTCAGTATGCGCCGCTGGGTGGGAATTTGTTTATTTTTGGCAGTTTGACGCTCTCGAAATCATGGTTAGAGGCTGTGGTTGCAGGTGTGATTCTTGTGCCAACGGTCATCTGGGCAAAGTTTTCTGAAGGGTTTCTCGAAGAGTTTGGGATTGCTTCGACAAGATGGGGACAGAATACGGGTAAGGCTTTGTCCCAAGCGTTGGAACTCAGTGTATTGCAGCGATTATCGGGGTTAGAGGATAAATATATTCGCGCTCAGGGTTTGAAATGTCAGGAGCTAGAAATTGATGGGTTTCAGTTGTCCGATGAGCATTGCATTCCTCTATTGGAACAGGTTTTTGTGCCGCTACGACTCCATCGCAACTTTTACCAGAATCAAAATCGGGATGAGATCGGCGAATTATTACCCAACAAACCGGGGTATGGGCTGGAATATGAAAATTTTGATCCGAGTCGGATTTATGCCATTTGGGAATTTCTGAAGGAAAAACGTAAGCAAACAGGCAAGGCGGATCGGATTGCGATTAAGGCTTATGGCGGCTATGGCAAAACCACGTTATTGCGTCATGTTGCCTATGCTTTCATGAGTGGTGAATATCAACGGCAGGGCTATAAGGTTCCGAAGCTGTTACCTGTGTTGATCTATTTGCGGAATGGGCAAACGGTTTTAGGGCAAGAGGATGCGCCGGATTTAGCGACGTTTATCCATGAATATCATTTGCCGTCTCTGTCGAAGCAGAAGGATTTACAGGCTTTGTTTCCGGTGGATTGGCTGGATTTTCAACTCCGCAAGGGCAAGATGCTGGTGATGATCGATGGGTTTGATGAGGTCAGAAAGGAACAGCGGCAAAAGGTAAGTCGGTGGATTGGGGAGCAAATGCGAGAATATTTTAGTACAACATTTTTGGTTACGTCCCGCCCGAAAGCCTACGATCAGGATTTTGTGAGAAAAAGTCAGTGTAATTTGACGATGGCGGTGGATAAATTTTCGATTGAGCAGCAACAAGATTTTATTGAGAAATGGTATCGGGCGCAGGAAATTAAGGTACGGCGTGGGCGCAGAAATGAAACGGTGATCGATCTCGCAGCAGCAAACGCGGCAAATCTCTGGCAACAGTTTGAAGCTCGTCCAGAATTGCAGGCTTTGGCGAAAAATCCGCTGATGCTCAATATGATGGTGAGTATTCATCGTAGTACCAAGGGTCAAGCGTTACCGGATCGGAAGGCGGAGCTATATCAGAAAATTTTTACGTTGCAGCTTGGGGATAGGATTACGACGCGGGGTTTACCGCTAATGTTACCGGCAGTGGAGAGTCAGAAGATATTGCAGGGGGTAGCATTTGCGATGTTTTTGTTGCCGAATATGACACAGATCGACAAGGCTAATTTGCTGCAATTATTGCGGGAAAATTTGATGTTAGCGGAATTGGATGATCGGGAGAATTTCGATCTGGAGGCTTGGCTATTTCAGCTTGAGCATCGAAGTGAGTTGATTGTTAAGCTAGACGACCTATATCAGTTTGCCCACAAGAGTTTTCAGGAATTTCTCGCAGCGAAGTATGTGAAGGATTATCACCAAGAAACGGAGTTGCTTAAGGGGTGGCGGCGAGATGCAGAATGGGAAGGAACAGTACTTCTTTATGCGACTTTGGTGAATCCAACACAACTCATAGAAATATTATTTAATACGGGTGAAGAAAGAGATCGGATTTTGGCTTCTAAATGCCTAGATATTACACCAAGAAAAGTACCTCAATTTCTACGAGATAAACTTGCCCAATTAGATGATATTAAAATACATTTACGATATCAAAAATTGGAAGAATATCTAAAAAATCAACAATTTAAGGATGCCGATCAAGAAACATATCGAGTAATGTGTGAAGTTTTAAATCAAGAAGAAAATAATCGTTTTGAACCGAATGATTTAAGAAAATTTCCTTGTGCAGATCTCAAAAAAATTGATGATTTATGGATGAAATATTCCCAAGGTAAATTCGGTTTTGCTATTCAAAAAAAGATTTGGGAAACCTGTGGGAGTCCGATGGCGTATAATCATGACTGGGAAAAGTTCGGTCAAACAGTAGGCTGGTTAGTAAAAAACGATTTTCTAAAGTACGACAACTATAACTTTACGATGGAAGCTTTTGATGGACATCTACCTTCCTTCAGGTGCCATCAAGTTAATTGGTCATTGAGACGAGAATACACAACAAGCATTGTGCTTGCAAGAGACTATATGTCTTCTCTTTTTTCCCGTCAAGACTTACATACTATGGGATGGGTGGAGCGACCGATTAATTCTTAAATTAACCCCACATTATTGTATCCCGTAACCCATCATTTTATGAATTATTTGTTAACCCCAAAAAGATGCGTTACGACGGACAGAGAATCCACCTGTTAATGCATAATTTATTGTTGTCTACACACATCCTACGATGCTTTTTATATGGCTTGATTCTGGGGTGATGTTGAGAATTTGAAATGATGTGGCGCTCGCCCTTCCTCTGTCCAAGCTAAAAAATCCCAAAGATTTATGCTCAATTGCGATATTTTTGAATCTTTTCGTGAAATTTTCGGCAAAATCACAGTAGGAGTATTTTTACGGAGAAATGGGCGATCGCTATGGCAAAGAACGATACGGCGGCATTGTTAGGGGCTTTGGTGGTTACCGTGGGACTGTTGGGCGGTGGGGCTTGGTGGTTCCTGCAACAGAAGGGTGGCATTGAAACGGTGTTACCTGGCGGGACTTCTAGCTCGATTTCCGGCAGCAATGTGGCGATCGCAGATCGCCTGAGTTTCGGGGAAAAATTGTTATTGCAGAGCGACCAACAACCGAGTAAATTGCAGGGCATTGCAGCCTATGCCCAGGGGGATTACACCCAGGCGCAACAGTTCTTGCAGCAGGCACTGACGGAAAATAAAAACGACCCAGAAACCTTGATTTATCTGAATAATTCCAAGGCGAGTTTGGCGGCAAATCCGCTGGCGATCGCCGTGACGGTTTCGATGCCTGTGGATACAGATACGGGCGGCGCGAAGGAAATTTTGCGGGGAGTCGCCCAGGCGCAAAAGGAATTTAATGATGGGGGTCAGGCGCTGAAGGTGCTGATCGCTGATGATGATGGGGATGTGGCGATCGCCCCGAAGATTGCGGAGGAATTAGCGAAAAAAACAGAAATATTAGGTGTAATCGGTCATTTTAGTAGTGACACCAGTTTAGCCGCCGCCAAGGTCTACGAAGCGCAGAAATTAGTCATGATTTCGCCGACGAGTACATCCACAAGCCTTTCCACCGCAGGGGATTATATTTTTCGCACTGTACCCAGCGATCGTTTTGCTGGCAATGCCCTCGCCAACCATTTGCTCAACCAATTAAAGGTGAAAAACGTCGCCATTTTCTACAATGCCGCTAGCGATTACAGTAATTCCCTCAAGGACAGTTTAACGACGGATTTGTTCTCCCAGGGGGGTAGCGTCGTCGCGGAAGTGGATGTGAATCAGGCAGCTTTTAACGGAGCGCAGGCTTTGAGCGATGTCCAGGCAAAAGGTGCACAGGCGATCGCCCTGGTGAGTAATACTGCCACCCTGAACCAAGCCCTCCAGGTCATCCAGGTCAACGAAGGCAAATTACCCATCGTGGCGGGGGATAGCCTCTACAAACCGGAAGTGCTGCAAATTGGTGGTCGTGATGCGGAGGGGATGGTTCTCGCTGTGCCCTGGCATATCCTCAGCAATCCCAACGCGATTTTCCCCAAAACCTCGCGCAATCTGTGGGGGGGGGATGTCAATTGGCGCACTGCCCTCAGCTATGATGCCGCCCAATCCCTGATTACAGCCCTGCAACAAAACCCTAGCCCCACGCGCCAAAACATCCAAATAACATTAACCAACCCCAATTTCTCCGCCGTCGGTGCTGCCCAATCCATTCAGTTTTTACCATCGGGCGATCGCAACCAAGCCGAACAAATGGTCATTGTCAAAAAGGGCGATCGTTCTGGTTTTGGTTATGACTTTGTACCCATTAATTGATAACAATAATTGATGAAATTAGTAGGGCTTTAGCATAGTAAATCCCTACTAATAAGGCATTAATCCTTACGATTAGGATGACCAAACCAGGAAGATTCCTGTGTATCTTTATACTTTGATTCTAATAACGCTGTGACCTGTTCAATCCCCTGATTTTCACAAACCCAACCATTATCAACATCAGGGAAATCTTGTTTACAATTTTCACATTTTTTATCATCATAAAACCGAATCGGACACCAGAAAGATTCAACATTTCTCAGCATCTCCGTCCCCAACGACCAAACCCCTGTCATCCAATCACAATACAAACACCAAATGAGATCATAACCAACTAAACCAGAGAACTTATGGCGAGAAACATTCACCCAATCTTTTGCATCATATTTTGGCAGACGAATCAACCAAGTCAAAGGTGGATAAACAATTAATTCCCCAAAGCGCACAGCCCAAAAGATCGGTACAGCTAAGGAAGTAATCCACACAGCTAAATGATTTCTAACACCACCAAATAAACGGCTCATTGTACGGTGAATTTTTTCCCCTTGCCATTTATTCATATGGGCTAATTCATGCCCAAGAATCCAAAGTAACATCGTTGTATATTCTGCTGCAAAACCAATCAGCAAACCTCGCCAGCCGAGATAAAAAACGCCAATTACTGGGGTGATAAAAGTAAAATAACCGATCGCCAAATCCGCACCCGGTGC
>JBIKYI010000132.1:0-7024 GCA_044355355.1 Limnothrix sp.
CGTAAAACCTTGTGCTATTCCAAGACCTTGAGCATGCTGGCTTCTTCTATCAAGCTACTTATCCATTATCTCAAATTTCGGGATGTACCTATCCCTTTGAGAAACCTCTCTTAATTCACCAACGCCATTTTCGCAGTGTAATTGCCAGTGATTGTCGTGCCAGTGGGCGGTTTGGATTCGACAGTGAGGTTTTAAAGTAATTTTGCCTTGGCGATCAGCGCGGCGAAGGTGGTGCATCATCGCAGGGGTCAGAGAACCGCCATTTCGGGCTTGTAGAATCATTTGGTGGCGTTTTTGCCAATCGGTTTCGGCATAAAATCCCTTGAGATATTTTGGACCTAACCAACCCGCATCAGCATCAAATAGTTTTTCTTGGAAGGGACGACGGGCAATCAAAGTAACTTCTGCCTGACGGTTAATTGCCCCTAATGCGAGATGTCCACTGGAAAGACCTCCCCCTACAATCACTACCTTTTCACCCTTGAGGGCTAGGGAACGGAGATCCACCGCCTCACTATGGCAAAGCCGATCCGCTGGATAGTTAGTAGAAATGTTTGTGACCCAATGGGGAATTTGTCGCTCGGTGCGATTGGTAGCAAGAATCACCCGCCTTGCTTGCCATTGCTGACCATTTCCTAGGGTTAACCGGAACTGTTTTTGTCGGGGTGTCGGGGGTTCTAAATCAATCACTGCCTCTGAGATGAGCAATTGATCGAGGGCAAATTCGGCGATCGCCTGCCGACAGAAATCCGCAAACAATTGAGTTCCGGGCAGATCATAGGGCGGAAATAAATCATCGGGACGTTTCTCCGCAAACCGCCGTAGGGCAAAGGGATCGGGGTGGGGATGATGCACTGCTGGCGATCGCAAATGGGGAATTTCTTGGGCAGCAAACTGCTCCGACCAACGGGCTAACCATTGTCCCTTCGGATCAAAAACAGCAATGCGTTTGTACCATTGAGGACGCTGCTTCAAAAGATGCAAAACCAAGGTCAATCCCTGTATCCCTGCACCGATCACCGCCAAATCACACCGTTGCTGAGTAGACATTTCTAATCTTTTTGTGAATAATGATAATCATTATCAAAATAATCCCATTGCAATTTAGCACAAAATTACAAGCTGGCTTGTCTGCTGGCGGGAAGAGCAACAAGATGATCGATTGGACAAAAACAGCCATCGTGGCGATCGCCGGACTGGCAGGATCGGGGAAAACCCAGTGGCTCCGGCAACAATTGCAGGGGCGATCAGAACCTGTTACCTACTTTGCGCCTCGGACAGTGGACTGCGCGGTGGATCGTCATTGTCTCGCCCTCGAATTTCCCCATTGGCAATTTTTGGAAGAGGGGCAGGAAGTGGAACTCGTCCAAGCGGTGGAACAGGGGGCGATCGCCATTTTAGAACTCGGTTTTTATGTCGCCCTAGCGTCTGGTGAGCAACTGCTCCAAACTTTAGAAACAGCGGGTTTTTCCTCTCAGCGGTTGGCGTTTGTGTCTGATCAGATGGCGAGTTCCCCTTGGCATGATTGGGCAGATCAGATAATTGAAAGAGAGATGCCCCTTCCCACCAATGAGATCCAAGTGTGGCGATCGCCCCTGAATGGACAAGTGTTTGATCCAGTCAGTCTGAATATCTTTTGGGATGAACTCACCACCGGAGCCTATGGCAACATTCAGCGAGCCAAGGGCATTGTCGAAATTGTCGATGGACGGGCGTTTTATCTCGATTATGTGGCAGGTATGGCGGACAGTCTTTATCGCGAACTCCCTGTTGAACAATGGTTAACGGGTAGACCCCAACGGTTTAGCGGCTTAGAGGTGGTCGGGACGCAATTGGATGGGCGACAAATGGCAGATACCGTCCTTGATTGTTGTCTGAACGATGAATTGCTGGACTACTATCAGGCGCAAATTCGGCAGCAACGGCAAGCTACTCCTGAATCTGAGTATGCCGCTGTTTAACTTTTCCCAAAATTTTCCCTTTGAGCCAATCAACACAATTTACTGAACCACTAAACTACAGAATTTAGGCATAAACCGATGAAAATGGCAGTTATTTCCTGTATCCACGGGAATTATGAAGCGTTAACTACTGTGCTGAACGATATTGAGGATCAACAGATCGAGCAAATCTATTGTCTAGGGGATTTGGTGGGCTATGGTCCCTATCCGAATCAGGTGGTGGAATTGGTGCGATCGCTGGATATTCCCACAGTGCAAGGTTGCTGGGATGAGGATATTGTTGACGGGTTAAATGCCTGTGATTGCAGTTATCCTTCCCTGCTAGCCGAAAAACGGGGCAAACTGGCGCACCAATGGACAGACGGAGAAATTTATGCCGAAACCCGTGCTTATCTCGCCCAATTGCCCAAGGTTCTCAAACGGGATCAATTTGCCTTTACCCACGGTAGTCCCCAAAGTCAGCATGAGTATTTACTGCCGGAACTGGATGGCTTTCTGGCACTAGAACGGGTACTCAGTACAGGGGCGAATATTCTCTTTTGTGGTCATACCCATGTTCCCTATGTGCGTACCCTTGACCAAGCTTCCCTTAAATTTTCTGTCCAGACGAATTCCGGTAAGGCGATCGCCCCAGAGCAAGAATTTACTGCCCCCATCAAACGCATCGTGAATGCCGGATCGGTTGGTGAACCGCGCCATGGTCGCCCCAATGCCACCTATGTGATCTATGACGGCGATCGCGATCAGGTGGTATTACGGGAAGTGGAATACGACTACCAAAAAACCTGTGCGGCGATTATTGAGAAAGGATTACCGCCGATTTTTGCGTGGCGATTAGCCAAAGGCATGGAATTTGCCGAACGCGCCGATGATCCGACCCATCTCTGTGAGCGGGGGGTATAAAGCCATGATGCAATGGGCAATTTTAAGCGGTATCGAAGGTAATTTAGCCGCCTATGAAGCGGTACTACATGATATTCAACGACAAACCCCCAAGGTCACAGATCTCTATATTCTGGGGGATCTCATTGATGGAACCCCCGCAGGCAATGCCGTTGTGGAGCGCATCCGCAACCCCAAAAAAGGTGAACTGATCCCTCAGGTTTGTAAAGGAGCTTGGGAGGAACAGTGTTTAATCGTGCGGGGTTTGGCGGTGGAACCCGAAGAAAATCCCTTTCTTGCAGAACGGGGCGGTGCAATTCTCAAACAACTTTGGGATCATGTCCCACAGGAAACGGTGCAGTGGTTTAGTCAACTCCATTTTGGTTTTGCGGAATTGGACTGTCTCCTGCTCCATGGCAGTAGTTTGATGGTATTTGAAACCCTTACGCCAGAAACCTCCCCGCTCATTTTGTTGGATCGTTTATCTCGCACAGGCAGTAACCGTCTTTTTTGTGGGCGATCGGGTCAAACGTTTAAATATGAGGTAACCACGGGACAGTTAGCCGCCACGGTGACCACCCTTGATACCCCCAAAGCGTCCCAGAACTATACAACTGGCGATCGCCAAATCATTGGCGTGGGCAATGTTGGGCGAAGCCCGAATCAAGCCACGTACACTCTCTATAGTCCCAATAATGATCAAGTAATTTTTCGGACTGTGCGCTATGGTACAGCGGTTGGTTTCGCTTGATTTCGTCTCATATTAGAGAATAAAGTACGGGGGTCACAACAGAATTGGGACAAAAGTGTGTGTAAGAAATTAAGGTCACTTTAAGCCGGATTAAGTCAAGCTTGATTGCTTAGATTTAAAGGCTTATGGAGCTATCCTTTCGGAGATTTGTCCACAGATTATCGATTGTGCCATGAATGCCAATGCGGCGATTACCTGTTGAATATGGGGTTTAGCTTATTGAAGCAAATCCAAAAATAGGCGATCGCCTCCGATAAGCAGAGAGCGATTGTCATAAAAAAAATTGAGGACACCTGAAATTTTTAGAGGGGCGATCGCCTAAACAGGGTTCATAATTGCCTCCTTGGTAAAAAATCTCATCCCTTTAGGATCTAAACAGTTGTACTCAGTCACGATGCCCTGATAAACCGCCTGAACAGTCCCTTTGATCCACTCCCCCGCTCGTAAAAACCAAACGCGATCGCCATCAAACTGTTCAAACCATTACCAGTAGAAGACCAACTGCTGATGACCCTCCAATATTGGCGAGAGTATCGCACTCAATTTCATATCGCCTTAGATTTCGGTGTCTCAGAGGCAACGGTCTGTCGCACGATTGTCTATCAAAGTGGAAAATGAATTAGTCAGGAGTGGTCGTTTCCGTCTACCGAGTAAACGTCGGTTGTTGGAGACCGAGATAGGGATGAGTGCTGCGTTAGTGGATGTGACAGAAGTAACGATTGAGCGCCCCAAAAAAAACAACGTGACTATTACAGCGGGAAACAGAGGAGACACACATTAAAAGCCCAAGTGGTGACGGACTTTGGCACAGGTCAGTTTATCGCAGTAGCTTGTGGCAAGGGGAGAACCCACGATTTGAGGCTATTGCGAGAAAGTAAAGTTCATTTTGCTCCAGACTTAATGTGTTTGGCGGATAAAGGTTATCAGGGGATACGACAGATACATGACAACAGCATTACACCAAAGGGTAAGCCACCGAAAAAATCATTGCCAGAGGAGGAGAAACAGACAAATCGTGCATTGAGCAGCTTAAGGTTGAGAGTGGAGAACCAGATTTGCCGTCTCAAGAGATTTCGTATTTTGTCAGAACGTTACCGCAATCGCCGTCGTCGTTTGGGCTTAAGAGTTCATCTTCTGGTTGGCATTATCAACTACGGACTTTCTCTGTTTACTTGATTTATGCAAGAGGTCTATTCAGTCGCGCCTGGCCAGTTCTAGACAGTTCCGGCGAAATCGTCCGCCCCGAACGAGCCTTTGAAGAAGCCCGCAAAGCCATCTCCCACTATCGCCTGAACCAACTCCTAAAAAGCGAAACCAGCGGCTTTGATGCCCTCAGCCAATGGTATTTCCTGACATGGGACACCTTCCAAGCGCGAGAATTTCCCTTCGATGATGCCCGACAACTCGCCCTAGCCGTGGGTGGATTTAATATCAATGACCTCAAAACCGAATATAAGGCGATCGAAGCCAAAAGCGGCACTTGTACGCTTCTCACCCCGCAATAACGTCTGAAAAAACGCGCTTTTTCCGTGAATCCTGCTGAATTTACGCGAAATTCCCTGATTGATGGACTCCATGCGGCGATCGCCATTTACCAAGAAGAGGCGGTGATCGAGCCAGTGCGACAATTCATCCAGAAAACGGAACTGCTCAGTAATGATCACTTTATGAAGGCGTGGGAAGTGGCGTTAAAGGTGATTCCCGATGTCTGCCTAGAGAAACAAGTCCTGCTGGATCTCAGATTGGCGATCGATGAGATCAAGGCGAAGGTGGTTTATGTTCAGACTGAAATGGCGATCGGGGGGAAATGGGCAGATGGATTTATTTCAATCGGAATAAGCCCCTAAATCCCCATTCTGGGGACTTTCTACTGGTGGGGTGGATAGGCGATCGCCACCAATAACTTACCGAGACTCATTCCGGTTCCCCCATTTTGGGGGCTAGGGGGCGGAAATTGCCACTACGGAAATTGCCCCTAAATCCCCATTCTGGGGACTTTCTACTGGTGAGGTGGATAGGTTACAAAAGAAGCATGGATGATTACAGGCGATCGACTTCTCCTATCTCTTGTTCCCCCATTTTGGGGGTTAGGGGGCTTCTCTCGAATCGGGGGCTAGGGGGCATTCTAAGCTAGAGGGGCAAAACAACCAAAGGAAAATCCTATGCAATACAGAAGAATACGCGGCACAACCCCAGAAATCGAAGCAGCAGCCCGTCACCTCCGAGCCAATCCCACCCCCGCAGAAGCCAAACTCTGGGAAGCCCTCAAAGGCAAACAACTCAACGGCTTAAAATTCCGTCAGCAACATCCCGTAGAACAATTTATCCTCGACTTTTATTGCCCCAGTTGTAAATTAGTCATAGAAATCGATGGCGAAATTCATGGCGATCGGCAAGAATATGATCAAGCCCGCACCGAAAAACTCAATACCCTCGGCTATCAAGTAATCCGTTTTAGTAATACTGAGGTCATGAATAATTTTCAAAGTGTTCTCAGCCAAATCTTACAAATCACCGTAACAAAATCGACATTTATAGGTGAAATTTATGGAAGTTAATGCCCAAGTTAATGATGATATTGCAAACAAACTAAACTTTATTCAAGCACAGACAAAACAAGATCTTTCGGAAATTCTCAAAAAAGCAATCGAGCTGTACTACCAAACCCTAAAAACTCCCCAAAAAACACCCTTACAAATTTTAGAGGAATCAGGGTTGATCGGTTGTTTTGAAGACGATCCAAACTTATCAAGCAATTATAAACAAGTCCTAACAGAATCATTAACAAAAAAATATGATTATAGCTGATACAGGCTTTTTCTATGCCTTGATGAATAGCAAGGATAAATATCATCAACAATCTGTAGAAGCTTTAAAAACATTACAGTCAAGTCTAATCACTACCTATCCAGTAATCACAGAAACTTGTCATTTATTACTACAACGGAAAGGAACAAAATATCAAACTCAATTTCTTAAAAGTCTCGATCAAGGATTCGCTCAAATTTTTCAGCTCGAAGAAAAACACCTCCCTAGAATTATCCAATTCACTGAACAATATGCTGATCTCCCAATGGATTTAGCCGATGCCTCTCTGGTCATTTTGGCGGAAGATCTCGGTCATGGACAAATCTTTTCCACAGATCAGCGCGATTTTGGTATCTATCGTTGGAAAAATACCAAACCTTTTCAAAACCTTTTAATCCCCTAAACAAGCTGAGATAATTGGTAAAACACTTCCCGAATACCAATGGAAAATCAGCTACGCCAGCGACAAAGATAACCCGATCGCCGATTTTTATATTCCAGCCCTAACTACTAGGACAAAAAAGAGAGAAAGGGGCTAAACATCGGAGTGCAGAGATGAAATGGTCGGCAGTAAAGTGGAGATTGGAGAAGGTGCGGCGGAGAAAGTCGAAGCCATAACGGA
>JBIKYI010000133.1:0-7007 GCA_044355355.1 Limnothrix sp.
TCATCCTTATCATTCATTCACACTACACTGTTTGTACCTGTTTTGTCTGTTTTTGAGGTTGGAATTGGAAGAGAGAATAAACGACGTTACGACGAATATCAATCATCATTTCCAAGAACATTTCATAGCCTTCTTGCTTGTATTCGATCAATGGATCTTTTTGACCATAGCCCCGTAAGCCAATGGATTCCCGCAGTGAGTCGATCGCCTGGAGGTGTTCACGCCAGAGGGTGTCAATTTGTTGCAGGATAAAGAAGCGTTCGGCTTGACGCATCAGACCGGGTTGACTTTGATCGACTTGACTTTCCTTGAGATCGTAGGCTTTACGAATTTCTTCGTGGAGGAAGGTTTTCATTTCCGGCACGGTCATATCTTCGATGTCTTTGGGCTGTAGATCTTCGAGGAGATAAACAAATTCCTTAGATTTGTCGAGGAGTTTATCGAGTTTCCATTCTTCGGGGGGTAACTCTGGATTCACATAGGCATCCACGATTTCGCTCATGGTTTTTTCTGCGTATTGAATGACCTGTTCCTTGAGATCTTGTCCTTCTAAAACGCGACGGCGTTCGGCATAGATGGCACGACGTTGGTTGTTCATTACTTCGTCGTATTCGAAGACCTGTTTACGGGCATCGTAGTAGAAGGTTTCGACTTTCTTTTGTGCCCCTTCTAGGGAATTGGTTAACATTTTGGATTCGATGGGCATGTCTTCTTCAACGCGGAAGGCATTCATCAAACCTGCCACGCGATCGCCGCCGAAGATACGCAGTAAATTGTCTTCTAGACTGAGGAAGAAACGGGTGGAACCTGGGTCACCCTGACGACCAGCACGACCGCGTAACTGGTTATCAATCCGGCGGGATTCATGGCGTTCTGTACCCATCACATGGAGACCGCCATTGCTTACTACTTCGTCATGTTCGACGCTGGTAAGGGCATGGTAAGTCTGTTCGATCGCCTGGTAGACCTCCCGTAGTTTTTGGATCACGGGATCATCTGTGGGGGCATTCTCGGAGGCGATCGCCAATTTGTCTTCAGCCTCTAGCTCCGTTAAACTTTGTTCGCCATATTTTTCTACAGCTAACTTCACCGCATCCTTGAGCATCTTTTCCGTCTCAGGGGGGAGAGCAATGGGATAGATATCGAGGGTTGTTTTCCAGGTTTTCTTTTTCGCGGCAGACACATTGGGATCAAAACCTTGACCACCGCCACTATTGCCACTGCGACCCGCCATAAATTGGTCATCCTCAGGACGCACAATCATCGGCATAAAATACTCACGCATCTTCAGACGCGCCATGTATTCGGAGTTACCACCGAGGATAATGTCCGTACCACGACCTGCCATGTTGGTGGCGATCGTTACAGCCCCTTTGCGACCCGCTTGGGCAACAATTTCCGATTCTTTTTCGACATTTTCAGGGCGAGCATTCAGCAAATTATGGGGCACACCCAACTCATGCAGATAGCGCGAAACCACCTCTGATTTTTCCACGCTCGTTGTCCCGACTAACACCGGACGACCTTTTTTGTGTTCTGCTGCGGCTTCCTCTGCCACGGCGCGCCATTTTGCCCGCTCATTTTTGTAGACCACATCAGGGAGATCCTGACGACTGGGCTTACGATTGGTCGGAATAATCGTCACTTCGAGGTTATAAACTTTCTCAAATTCGGTCTCTTCCGTTTTAGCTGTACCCGTCATGCCGGACAACTTTGGATAGAGCAGGAAGAAATTTTGGTAGGTAATATTGGCGAGGGTTTGGGTTTCCTTCTGGATTGGCACATTTTCCTTGGCTTCGATCGCCTGGTGTAGACCATCACTCCAACGACGACCCGGCATGACACGCCCCGTAAATTCATCGACGATCACCACTTCTTCATTGCGCACAATGTAGTTCACGTCGAGTTTGAACAATTCCTTCGCCTTGACTGCATTGAAAATGTAATGTGCCCAGGGGTTCTGCTCATCGTAGAGATCCGTCACACCGAGGAGTTTTTCCGCCTTAGCAAAGCCTTCATCGGTCATCAGGACGTTACGGGCTTTTTCGTCCACTTCGTAGTCCCCGGGACCATCTTCCTCTTCTTGGGGTACTAACTGGGCGGCGATCGCCGCAGCTTCCATATATTTCTCCGTCGCCCGTTCCACCTGACCAGAAATAATCAAAGGCGTTCTGGCTTCATCAATGAGAATCGAGTCTACTTCGTCAATAATGCAATAGTTGAAAGGACGCTGCACCACCTCGGACATGGTGGTCGCCATATTATCCCGCAGATAATCAAAACCCAACTCCGAGTTAGTCGTATAGGTAATATCGCAGGCATAGTTTTCAATCTTTTCCGACGGCCCCATGGTGGACTGAATCAGACCCACACTCAAGCCAAGAAAACGATGTACCTGACCCATCCACTCCGCGTCACGGCGAGCGAGGTAATCGTTCACCGTCACCACATGCACCCCTTTGCCCGTCAAACCATTTAAATAGGCAGGCAAGGTCGCCACGAGGGTTTTACCTTCCCCGGTTTTCATCTCCGCAATTTGTCCCTTATGGAGCACAATTCCCCCCAGGAGCTGCACATCAAAGTGGCGCATCCCAAGTACCCGACCGCCTGCTTCCCTGACCACAGCAAAGGCTTCCGGCAAAATTTCATCGAGAATCTCCGCCGTTTCTTCCTCACTCTCTGCCTTCTCAAGTTTGGCGCGAAATTCTAGGGTTTTGCGGGCGAGATCTTCGTCTGTTAATTTTTCAAAATCCTCTGCTAAAAGATTAATTTCCGCGACGAGGGGTTGAAACTTCTTGAGTTTACGGGCGTTAGGATCGCCAAATAACTTCTTTAACATAAGATTTTTTTGTTAACAAACGGAGATAGGGATTTAAAGGGTTCATCTAGACCTGCGTTAGTGGAAGTCCCCTGGGGGATTAAAAATCCAGCTTGTGTCGAGTTACACCACGCATAGTCAATTTTCCATATATGGTATCACTCTATTTTGCTGGAAGTTTGCGGGAAGTGGGGCGGGAAACGCGACTTCTAATACGGGGATTACCGCTACATCTAGATGAATTTTGGTGATAATTTGCGCCTGACTGCTTAGCAACTGCCGAAGCAAAGCGGACGAATAGCCCATAAAAAAGGAAAGTCAACGACAAATTCTGATGACTTTCCCTGGCATTGCTCTTAAACGGGTGTTTTAGTTTGCTTTGGTGAATTCTAAGCCGTTTTCCTTGCCGTAGCGTTCCATAAAGCGCATAAAGCGATCCCATTCTGCTGGCGATCGCATACGTAAAGTTGCTTCAATAACCCGTGCCTTACCGTCATAAAACTTTCCTTTTACCTCACGGGTCACAATTTCCTCTTCCTCATCAATCAGGTACATCCCTGTGATCTCGTCGGTACTATCCTGGGCAAAAGCAGCAGGATCTTCAAATGTAAAAATGGCGGTTCCAGTACTGCCGTCGGGGGCACGCTTTAACCGAATAATCGCGGGAACTTGAGGCTCATCAACGCCTTGTGAGAATTGGATAACGGCCATAATTTAATGTTTCTTAATATATTCCTTGTTCCATCTTCTCATAATCTTCGTTTTTTTTCAGAGAAGAAGGTTTAGAGAAAAGAACAAGTGAGAGCTTAGTCCTCTAGGGCAAGTACTTCTGGTTCCCAGGGCTGCTCTTTGTTCAAAGCCTGTTGGAGCTGGCTAAAAATGGCAGAGCAATGATTTTCGATCTGGAGGGGGAGTTCTTCGTTTTTTGCGACGAAATCCACTTGCATTTTTCCTTGGTGCTTTTTGTTGCGATCAAAGAGAATTTCAAGTTCTACGAGTTTAGGAAAGGCGACTTTGCCTGGCTTTTCTTTTGCCATGACATAGCCACCCGTCTCGTAGGTGAGGGTGAGGTCACATGCTTCGAGGATATCTTTCAAAGATGCGAGCATTTCTTTTTCTGAAAGTCCTACTAGGTAGGAGCAGGTATAACGCGCCATAAAAATGTTTTAGGTTAAATCAATGCGGATGCATTTCTACCTCATCTTACCGAACGAGGGAATTTTTAGTGGATGTCTGGTGTGAAAAAAAGTTGTGGGACAAATTATGAGAGAGGTTATGGGGCTGAGGTTGGCTTTGGTTATGATGGGTGTCCTGGTTTAGTTTTGATTCAGATTGAGTTTGTATTGATATGTTGATGTTGTTCCTATGATTTCTTTGGATCAGGTGGTGGGTCAGTCCCAGGCGGTGGAATTGCTCCGGCGGGCGATCGCCATGGATCGGATTGCGCCTGCCTATTTATTTGCGGGAACGGCGGGGATTGGTCGGAGTCTGGCAGCAAAGGGTTTTAGCACGGAATTGATGACCCAGGGAGTTGCACCGGAAGATCAACGGTTAATTCGCTATAAGCTCCACAAACAAAATCACCCGGATCTGCTCTGGGTCGAACCAACTTACCAGCACCAGGGCAAGTTATACACGGCGGCGGAGGCTCAGGAAGCGGGTTTAAAGCGTAAGACTCAGCCCCAAATTCGTATTGAACAAATTCGGCAGATTGGTGAATTTTTAGCTCGTCCGCCCTTGGAAGCGCCCCGTTGTATGGTGGTGATTGAGGAGGCACAAACGATGGCGGAATCTCCAGCGAACGCGTTGCTGAAAACTCTGGAGGAACCGGGTAGGGCAACGATTGTGCTGTTAGCGCCCAATGCGGATAGTATTTTGCCGACGTTGGTTTCCCGTTGCCAGAAAGTGCCGTTTTATCGTCTGGCGGCGGCGGATGTGGCGGCGATTCTTACGGATCAGGGCTATCAGCATATCTTAGAGGATGAGACGATTTTAGCGATCGCCCAGGGGAGTCCGGGGGAGGCGATCGCCATTTACGAGCTATTGAGCAATGTGCCCCAGGATCTCTTGCAGAAGCTACAAAAGTTTCCCCAGGAACCGATTGAGGCGCTTACTTTGGCGAAGGACTTGAGTAACGCTTTGGAGCAGGATGTGCAGATTCGTTTGATTGATTATCTGCAATATCGTTATTGGCAAACTTCGGGCGATCGCCAAATCATTGAGCGTCTAGAGAAAACGAAAAAATATTTACGGCAGTATGTGCAACCCCGCCTTGTCTGGGAAACCTTTTTCCTGCACCCTTTCCTCAACCCTTAACACCGCTACCACTGTCCGTTGGGATAATATACCGCTGCAAAAAGCCAAACAAAATCATCACAGGCGATAGCGAAATAATCGATCCCGCTGCTACCAAACGCCAATCCAAAGAAAATTGTCCAGCCAAGGTCGCCACGCCCAGGGGCAAAGTATAAAATTCTGGGCGATCAATCACGATCAAGGGCCAAAGGAAGTCACTCCAAGAGCCAATAAAGACAAAAATCGCCAGGGTCATCAAAGCCGGACGCACCGCCGGGATCATAATGTGCCACCAAATGCCGAGTTCTGAACAACCATCAATTCTGCCAGCTTCTTCCAGTTCCTTGGGGACTCCCTGAAAGGCTTGGCGCAGTAAAAAAATCCCAAATGCTGAGGCTAAACTCGGAAAGATGATGCCCAGATAGGTATTGCGTAAACCCAGTTGCACCGTGAGCACATAGAGGGGGATCATCACGATCTGGAAGGGAATCATAATGGTTGAAACCACCGTGGCAAAAATGGCATCCCGACCCCGAAAATCCAGGCGAGCTAGGGGATAGGCGGCAAGGGCACAGAATAGTAAATTACAGGTGACGGTTAATCCGGCGATTAACGCACTGTTGAAGAGGTAACGTCCGAAGGGGTGATTTTGCCAAACAGTGACGAAATTCTGGAAGGTGGGCTGTTGGGGAATGAGTTGGGGCGGAAAGCTAAAGATGTTTTCTGTGGGGGACTTTAAGGAGGTACTGAGGAGCCAAAACAGCGGAAAGAGCATGGCAATGGCGATCACCGACAAAACGAGATAAGTTCCGATATTTTTGACGTTAGTTTTTAGGTTTTTTGGCATACCATCAGCCCAAAGAAGACATCTTAGTGATTTATTTAGTGATTGATTATGGTGGAATCACGATGCATTCTGGCTATTGTGTCACATCCATCGCCAAGGCTATGCAAAATGTTGGAAGGTGGCATTACGGTTTAAGGGTTGCGATCGCCAATGGAGATCCACCAGATTGATTTCGTGATCCTGACGAATCCGACCGATAATGCGACAACCATCCCCGAATTGCTCCGTTAACATAATCCCGTATTTCTCCGGCAGGCAGATCACCAGTTGAAAATCCTCTCCACCGTACAAAGCCCAATATAAGGCGAATTCTTGGGGCTGATAACACCGTAGAGCCGGAGAGATAGGAATATCATGCTGTTTAATTTCTGCCCCCACTTTGCTCATCTGACAAATCTGCACAATGGCATCTGCCAGTCCATCGCTACTATCCATGGCAGCAATGGGACGTTCGAGCTTGAAGGTTTTTAAAAATTTGGCAATATCTAGCCGAGGCAGGGGCTGTTGGTGGGCGGAAATCAAATGGAGGCGATCGCCCTCATCCAAATCTTTACCCGTTTCCGGATTGGTCAACAGCTCTAGACCTGCCCTTGAATCCCCGTGATAGCCCGTCGCCACAATCACATCCCCCACCTGGGCTGCATGGCGATACATCGCTTCCCCACGACGCAGTTCACCAAAAGCCGTAATCGCAATTGTTTTCGTCGGCGATCGCGTTAAATCTCCCCCCACCAACGGCACAGTATAGGTTTTCAAACATTCATCCATACCATTGTATAAGTGCTTCAACCAATTTAATGGCGTATTCGGAGGTAAGGACAAACCCACCGTAATCCCCACAGGCGTAGCCCCCATCGCTGCCAAATCCGAAAGATTCGCTGCCACTGCCCGCCAACCTGCCATCTCTGGCGGTGTTGTTTTGTAACTAAAATGCACCCCATCCACCAGTACATCCGTTGTCACAACCAATGCATGATTTTTTTTTAGATCCAGCACTGCACCATCATCACCCACTATTTCCGCCGGACAAAATTGGTGCAAAATTTC
>JBIKYI010000134.1:0-6889 GCA_044355355.1 Limnothrix sp.
GACTCCGGGGCAAATTGTCAGGATTTAGACCATCAGGATTCAAACAAAAAGACTGATTCGGATTCATGCTAGATCTGCGAGGCAGGCTTATGACCATAGTACTCACCAAAAGCCTTAATCAAAGCATTGAAGGTGTTTAATTTGTTTGTATGTTCCATCCTGGTAAAGTTTCATCGTGATCAACCTACCCAACAGCGACAAAGCAACAGAATAAACACAAAATAAATCTAGACAAAATTTTGTTTAGACCGATCTACCTCCTGACATACCCTTGAGAAATTATGCTGAATCTGATTGGCGATTTTATTAACTCCATTAGGGCGATCGACTTTCAAGTGGGGCGAACAACGATTTCCCTCACGGAAGTGGTGCAATTAATCTTTTTTGTCATCATCACCTTTTTTCTCGCAAATTACCTGAGTAATTTCCTCAAACATCGCGGACTCAGTAAGGTCATTCTGGATAAAGGAAGCCGTTATGTGGTTGCCAATTTTTTGAGCTATGGCACTGGCTTTTTCTTTCTGTTAATTATTCTGCAATCAACAGGTTTTGATGTCTCTGTTTTGGCGGTGATTGGTGGTGGTCTGGGGATTGGGGTTGGTTTTGGTTTCCAGGATTTTACGAGGAATTTTGTTAGTGGTTTAACTTTGCTGACGGAACGTAAAATTAAGACAGGGGACTATGTGCAATTGGGAGATTTGAAGGGATTTGTGCAGGAAATCTCGACGAGAACCATTGTCATTAGAAAAAAAGATGGTTCATCGGTGATTGTGCCGAATAGTCAATTTGCGGAAAATCAGGTGATTAATTTTCACTATGAAGCGCATACGGCGCGACTGAAATTGCTGATAAATGTTGCCTATGGTTCTGATACGACGCTGGTGACAGAAACCTTGCTAATTGCGGCTTATTCGGAATGTTCGGTCTTACAATCACCCTCTCCCCAGGTGATTTTTATGGGTTTTCAGGATAGTGCTTTGTTATTTGAGCTATGGGTTTGGGTTGAGAGCAATCAGCTTGGTATTCAGGATGAAATTTTAAGTTCATTGTATTTTATTGTGGAGTATCAATTTAGGGCAAATCATATTGAAATTCCTTTCCCACAACATGATTTATGGATTAAAAATCTCCAGGATTTCCCGGCACTTGGTTCGCGTTTTAAGATGCGTAAGGAATTTGAGAGAAGTATTAGTCATAGTCAAGATGTGAACTCTTTAGAGGAATCTCTGTCGAAGAAAAATGCTGAGTTAAGTAAGTCTAGCCATGAGCCTCGTATTTCTATTCGCAATTCCCTGAAAAAAGTGGGTTCTTTTAGTCATTTAAATGAGTTGCGTTTACGGCAAATCATTGAGATTGGTAGTCTGAAATCGCTAAAGACGGATGAGGTTTTATTTCGGGAGAATGATCCAGGGGATGCTTTTTATATTGTGTTGTCTGGTTCGGTGGAGGTCTATGCGGAGAGTTTGGGGAAACAGTTGGCGATGTTGAAGCCGGGAAACTTTTTTGGGGAGATGTCTTTGATGTTGGGTATTCCACGGACTGCGACGATCCGGGCGCTGGAATCGACGTTACTTTTTGCTATTGTCCATTCTAAGTTTAAGGTTTTGTTGCAGCGGTATCCTGATTTCCAGGAGACGATCGCCGAGGAGTTGAGCAATCATCAGGAGGAGTTAATTCTACGGAAGCAGGAACTTCAAGCGATGGGCTTATTAACCCAGGAGGAACAGGAGACGAATATCGTGAATTGGATTAGTCAGCGTCTGCAAACGATTTTTGGTTTGTGATGGCGCGGAAGATGTGGCGATCGCCTAATGTTTTGCTGCGGGTGTTAAGGCTTTAATCAGAACCGTTTCTGGGTTTTGGATAGAATCAAGGTAATGCTTAAGGTCATTCGACAGAATGCAGCCTATTTTCTGCGTAATCTCTGCACAATTTCTGCATCGTTATTGTTTATTTACTACGCTATTTTTTTGAAATGATGAAGTTCTCTAATTTATCTACCTGCTTGCCCCTCGTCATCGGTACTTTGGCTCTGGCTCCAGTGGCGATCGCCGATCCCGCTCCTGCAACTATGCCTGAAACAGTGTTTGAATTTGAGGCAATGCCTGCCTTTGAACCAATCCCAGCAAGCGCCCCAGTCAGTAATCAAGTGAATAACCAAAATTACAATTACGTCCCTTTACCCAGTCAAATCACCCCAGATTCTCGACCGATGCGGTTTAACCCCCAGCCCTTTGCCAATGTGGAGACCATTACCCTCTCCGAGAGCGAGAAAAATATTCCCGATGCCCGTAGCGTCGCAGATGAAGCCAATGCCGATGCCCCTAGAAGTGAATCCTATAATTCTGGTTTTAAAATTCGTCTCGATCAAATAGGCAACACCCCCACTGAGTAGTATTGGCGATCGCCCCCTTATAATTTCAGAGTAATAGACTAAGAATTTCTGGGGGCAAATCGATGGTTCCGCTACAGAAAAGAGTCGTCAAGAAAAGCGATGGTCGTCAGCTACTGCTCTATGGTCATCAGGTGCATCATTTAGCCCAGAAAGCGGCTCCAGAAACGACCCAAACGCCACCCCAATCCCATCTGCGTTGGCATCCCTTGCGACAGGAATGGGTTTGTTATGCTGCCCATCGCCAAAACCGCACGTTTAAACCCCCGAAAAATTTCTGTCCCCTTTGCCCTACCTCCACAGCCGATTTGGTGACGGAAATCCCCTTTACTGATTTTGAAGTCGCGGTTTTTGATAATCGTTTTTCGGCTTTTTCTCTCAATACCAATACCGATTATTCACCTGATTTATCAATATCTGCAATGCTCCCCACGGCTCCGGCGACGGGTCATTGTGAGGTGATGGTTTATAGCCCTGACCATGGCGCTTCCTTCGGCACTTTGCCCCAATCCCAGCGGGAGATAATTGTGCAGGTGTGGGCGGAGCGGTATCGATCATTATTGGCGGAGGAGGCGCTGCAATTTGTGATGCCCTTTGAAAATCGTGGTGAAGAGGTGGGGGTAACGTTGCACCATCCCCATGGGCAAATTTACGGGTTTGGGACTGTGCCGCCTGTGGTAGAAAAAATGGCGTTGGGATTTCGCAATGCACCGGGATTTCAGGCATTACGAGACAAGATGGACGGTCAATATGATGTGTTTACTGAGGGGGCGATCGCCGCGTTTGTGCCACCCTTCCAGCGTTATCCCTATGAGGTCTGGCTGACGACGGAAACCTTTCATCCGGGCTTATGGACTTTTACTGATGACGAAATGCAGGCTTTGGCCACTGCCCTTGGCAAAATGGTGCGTCTGTACGATCGCCTATTTGCGCGACCGATGCCCTATCTGATGTTGCTCTATGCCGCGCCGAAGGGTGAGGAAAAAACCTTCCAGTTCCATGTGCAGTTTTTGCCCTTTCTCCGGGCTGCCGATAAGCTCAAATATTTGGCGGGTTGTGAAACTGGGGCAGGGTTATTCTTGGCAGATATGTTGCCGGAAGAGACGGCGGCGGTTTTACGGGAACAGGTGGAATGGGAGACAAGGGGACAAGGTGAGTGGGTGATGGGGAGAGAGGGGGATTAATTTTGCCAGTCGATAGGATTTTAGAGGCAAGATTATGGATATACATCTCCGCTTCTCCTAAGTCCCCCCGTCCCCCTTTCTCCGCGTCCCCTATGTCCTCCCCCACCTTTGCAACGGTATTTGGTTGTTCTCCCCAGGCGATCGCCCAGGCTCCCGGTCGAGTGAATTTGCTGGGGGAACATACGGATTACAACCAGGGTTTTGTTTTGCCGACGATTTTGCCGCAATGTACGACGGTGGCAGTGGCGATTGATCTTGATCGTGTAAATAGTCTTGATGCTTTTAGTACCCGTTATCCAGATGAAAGGCGATCGCCGAGAGATTTTTCGGAAGATTTGACCGAGATCAAAAACCACCACTGGACGGATTATTTACTTGCATGTATGCAACAACTCCAGCACCGAAAAATCACTTTGCCCAGTTTAAAAGTATGGGTAGATAGCGATGTACCAACGGGGGCAGGGGTGTCTAGTTCGGCGGCGTTAGAAATTGCCTTTTTAAAAGCCTTGCGAACTTTGCTTGCTTTGAATTTAAGCGATTTAGAATTAGTTCTCATTGCACAACGGGCGGAAAGTGAAGGGGTGGGGATGCCCTGCGGTGTGATGGATCAGATGGTTTCGCTGTTGGGGCGATCGCACCATGCTCTATTTCTCGATACCCAGGATTTAGCCATTGCACATATTCCCCTACCGACGACCCATCATTTTGCCGTTGTCCATAGTGGCAAGGTGCATCATTTAGCGAACAGCGAATATAAACAACGTCGTCAGGATTGTGAACAGGCAGCAGATTTATTAGGGGTAAAAAGTCTCAGGGAATTGGATGTAGATTGTTTAAAAACGTCAATTTTTGGCAATTTAACTGAGCGTTTACAGCAACGGGTGCGCCATGTTCTTACAGAAAATCAACGGGTACTGCTGGGGGGTGAAGCTCTCAGGGAAAATCAAATTGAGGTGTTTGGGGAACTGATGAATGCCAGCCATGAATCCCAAAAAATTGATTTTGATGTGACTGTGCCGGAAACAGATTATCTTTGTGAAATTGCTCGCAACTATGGGGCAATTGGGGCAAGACAAACGGGCGGAGGTTTTGGGGGGGCGATCGTTGCATTATTACCCCATCAGCTTGCGCCAACTTGGTGGGCATCGGTGGCAAAACATTGTCCCCAGGCGAGTTTAATCTGTGGGAGGATAGGGGGAAGAGGAGACGAAGAGACAAGGGGATAGGGGGACAGGAGGATCAACAAGTAATTAATGTGTTGGATTATTTGTCGGGTAATTTGCAAAATAATTTTTAGACTTTTCCCATGTCTTAGTAGATTCAGTTTAAGAGAGCAATTTGGTATTAACAGTTATCAATGGCGATCGCCTAGGAGTATATAAAGATGACTTTTCCTAATGGTTTTGCTTGGGGTGCGGCGGCGGCGAGTTATCAGATCGAGGGGGGCGCTGAGGCGGATGGTAAGGGTTTGTCGGTGTGGGATATGATGTGTCGCCAACCGGATAAGATTTGGTCGGGTCAAACGGGGGCGATCGCCTGTGACCATTACCATCGCTATGCCGAAGATATTGCACTTATGGCGGAAATGGGTTTAACTGCCTACCGTCTCTCGATTTCCTGGGCAAGGGTGCTACCGGAAGGTACAGGGCGAATTAATGCGGCGGGATTAGCCTTTTATGATCGCCTGGTGGATGAACTCTTGGCGGCGGGGATTGAACCCTGGGTGACGCTGTTTCACTGGGATTATCCCTACGAATTATTTTGTCGGGGGGGTTGGCTGAATCGTGAGAGTGCCGATTGGTTTGCCGAATATGTGGCAGTGATGGTGGAGGCATTATCAGATCGGGTAAGCCATTGGATACCGCAGAATGAACCCCAATGTTTTCTCGGTTTTGGTCACCAAACGGGTTGGCACGCGCCGGGACTAAAACTCGGTTTCCATGAAATTCTCCGGGCAACCCACCATTCTCTCCTCGCCCATGGTAAAGCGGTGCAAGTGATTCGCAGTGAGGCAAAATTAAAGCCAATCATTGGTACAGCCCTCGTGGGTTATATTGACCTCCCAAGGGGCGATCGCCCTGAAGACATTGCCGTGGCAGCCCGTTCGACCTTTCAAATTACCGAGAAAAATTGCTTCAATAACACCTGGTTTGCTGACCCCTTGATTAAAGGCACCTATCCCGAAGATGGTTTGCGCCTCTTTGCCGAATACCTGCCGCCGATCCAAACCAATGACCTTGACACGATTTGCCAACCCCTCGATTTTTACGGCATCAATGTCTACCAAGGGCGAGTTGTCCAAGCCAACGAAGCCGGGGAAGTTGTCGTGATTCCGCCAGCGGATGGGGCAGCCCTCACCACCATGGATTGGTCAGTTACCCCCGGCGTATTGTATTGGGGTTCTAAGTTTTTGTACGAACGTTATCAACTACCCATCGTCGTCACTGAGAATGGCATGGCAAATATGGATTGGGTACACCAGGACGGCAAAGTACACGACCCCCAACGCATCGATTTCCTTGCCCAATATCTAGGGGAATACCAACGGGCGATCGCCGAAGGAGTCGAAGCCATGGGTTATTTCGTCTGGTCAATTATGGATAATTTCGAGTGGGCATACGGCTTTAAACAACGCTTCGGACTAATTTATGTAGACTACGAAACCCAAAAACGCCAACTCAAAGATTCCGCCTATTGGTACAAAGAAGTGATTGCCAACAATGGCTCGAAATATTTGTCTTGAATAATGTCTTGAATAAAAAGTGAATTCCTTCGGGCGATCGCCTTAAGTCTGGTCGGGCATGATCACCTCGATTGATTCCTTGCCATTTTTACGATAAATCCGAAAATCACTATCCAGCGTCAAAATTGTACTGCCTTGAATTAACTCACTCATATAGAAAGATCGCTGGGAGCTTCGAGGCAACCAACCAAATCTCCTGCTGCTGCCAAAGCAGAAATCGCTGCTTTCGATTCAATAGGCTGTTCTTGGGTGTGTGCTTGTTGCTGGCGACTTAGGAGAAACTCAATAAAATCGAGAACTTGCTCCTGTCGGTGGGGTTCTAGCTCTTGTAATTTGACAAGTAATTGGGCGAAAAGCTCTTGCTCAGGGTTAACGATAGTTTGGGTCATGACCTTTATCGCAATGCGTTCAATGGGATTTGCATCTATTTTGACCCACATGCCTCAAAAATTGCAGACATAATCGCTTCGGATTGGTTCGAGGGCGATCGCTTTTTTGACTAGCTATGCAGGAAACGGCGTTGGTGAAGTAGAAGAGGAAAGATAGAATTGAAGAAAAAATGAACTGTCC
>JBIKYI010000135.1:0-6875 GCA_044355355.1 Limnothrix sp.
GGTAAACCCGTCGTGAATTTTGCCAGCAATGATTATCTCGGTTTGGCTGGGGATGAACGTTTAATTTCAGCGGCAATCACAGCGACCCAAGAATTGGGTACGGGTAGCACGGGTTCCAGATTAACCAGTGGACACCGTGAATTACACAGAACTTTGGAACGGGCAATCGCCGATCTAAAACAAACAGAGGATGCTTTAGTTTTTAGTTCGGGTTATCTCGCTAATCTGGGAACAATTACTGCGATTGCTGGTAAAAAAGATGTTATTTTTGGTGATCAATATAATCATTCGAGCCTCAAAAATGGTGCGAAATTAAGTGGTGCAGTCTGCCTTGATTATCCCCATAATGATGTCAATATCTTACGCCAACTTTTAGAAAAACATCGTCAACAATATCGTCGCTGTTTAATCACAACCGACAGCGTTTTTAGCATGGATGGTGATCTTTGTCCCCTACCAGAATTAGTGGCGATCGCCGCAGAATTTAACGCCATGTTATTAATTGACGAAGCCCATGGCACAGGCATTTTAGGCAAAACGGGTGCAGGAGTCGCAGAACATTTTAACTGTTCAGAACAGCCCCTGATTCAGATTGGCACATTAAGTAAAGCCCTCGGTAGTTTAGGCGGTTATGTGGCTGGTTCAGCGCCATTAATTGATTTTTTACGCAATCGTGCTGCCACCTGGATCTATACCACTGGACTGTCTCCTGCCGACACCGCTGCGGCGATCACTGCCCTAGAAATTATCAAAACTGAACCTCAACGTCGCCAACAACTTTGGCAAAATATTAACAGTTTAAAAAAAGCCCTAAAAGACTATGAATTAATTCCCTCCGACTCAGCAATTCTTTGCTTCGGTGTGGATAATCCAGCACAGGCTTTAAAACTTGGTCAACAATTATTAGAACAAGGTTTTTTTGCCCCGGCAATTCGTCCACCCACCGTGCCCACTAGTCGTATTCGTGTTTCTGTGATGGCAACCCATAGCGCCCAACAAATTAATGATTTCAGCCACACATTAGCCCATCTATTGAATACCTAACGCTTTCTTTTCCGCTTCAATAACTTCTTTGGGTAAGGTGACACTCGCCGCAGTGCCATTAAAGGTTACTTTACCGCCAATTTTTTCGATTTCGGCGATCGCCCGTTGGCGAGTTTCATTATCCCTTGCCGTTGTTAGCACCAAAGACCAAGCATTAAATTGTGCCAATTTACTCGCCGGATTTCTAACAAGGAAAGCCGCTGTTGCCCGAGAATTTGCTACAACCCCTAAACTCATTTCATCTGTATAATAGCTTGCCCATTCTGCTGCCTTTAAATAGGATTGAATTGACGCTTTAATATCCCCTAAAAATAACTGTTCATCAAGAGCTTTTAAGCGCCATAAATAATAAGAATAGGGCGGATTTGTGGGGGACATTGAAGTTAATCCCTTACCCATGAGGGCAACAGTCCGGTCAGGTCTACCTGCATAAATAGAAGTACTACCAGAGAGATAGTAATAGGCTTCCATAAACAGCGGATCACGATCAACAATGACATCAAAATAATTCGGACTTAAAGAATAGTTACTTAATTCCCTAGCAGTATCATCACCGAAATATTGTAAAAATCTTAAGAACGCCCAATCCGCTAAAAGGTTGTCGTAGCCATAGGCAGGTAGCTTTTTCCAAAGTTCAATGCTAGTTTGCTCTGCTTTTTCCTGTAGGGCAACACTTTCTGGTGTGAGGCTTTCAGTATTTTGCAATTCGGCTAATCTTGTCTGTTGGAGCCACACTAGACCTACACCACAACTCGCAATTAAAGCGCTGAGACCAAAACTTTTAAGGAGAGATGTGCGGTTAATACTGATATCCATGGTCATGTACGGAGTCATTTACGGATGTTTGACAACTTTTTTGAAAATCTCTGAGAAATTTTTTAAGCAATTCTTTAAGAAATTATATACAAGCAAGCTTGATTAGTGATCTAGGGCAGTTGACGATTGCTTTGGCTATCTCCATGCTTATTTCTATACCCATCCCTATACTATCAGTCGAAAAATGAACCGGATAGTTTACGAAAAGACAGTTTTTATTTTAATTGGCGTACTATGGCTTGGGATTTGACAGCGGTAAAGGTGGTCTCTAACCAACAGCGATCGCCCTGGGCTTTCAGATAGGGCAGTTCACAGCGGAAGGTACGACGTTTCCCCTCAGCAATGTCCCGCAGAATAGCGAGAGTCAAGGTGGCATCATCGACCGCAAGCAGATCCACCAGGTGAACTTTGTCGAGTTCAGCAGCGGTATAGCCCAACATTTCCAGGAAAACGGGGTTCATCTGCAACAAATAACCTGCGCAGGAAAACCAAGCGATGCCCACCTGTAGCTGCGCCAATGTCTCCGAGAAATCGAGTTCTAAGTTGAGATTGTTTTTGATGTCTGGGTGTTTGACGACCTCTGGGCTAATGGCTTGACCCCAACAAACCACGCCGGAAATGGTCTGTTCATTTTCCTTTAAGGGAGTCATGCGCCAAACTAGGTGATGGATAGCGCCATCCTTGGCAACAATTTCATGGGGATGCTTGGTGATAGTTTTGCCTTGAAGCACTTGTTGGCAATCCTGCATAAAGGCTTGGCGATCGCCGGGGGGAGAAAACAGCAGTGGATAATTCTCCCCCTGTACCATTGTTTCGCTATAGCCATAGAGATTCTCAGCGGCTTGGTTCCAGGCAATAATTTTCTGATCTGGTGACAGGATAATCTCCACATCATCGATTGTTGTGTTTGCTATGGGCAGCGGTGACTGGGTTGGTGGGCGATCGCCAGAGCTTGTTATAGATTTAGTTCCAGAGTGAGTTGTCGAGTGAGTCACAGAACTAGTTACAGCCCGGAACAAAAGACGGATCGCATTTTCCAGAGTAAAGGCACTGAGTTGATCCATCGGAATATATTCCAAAGGTTCCTCACTGCGAGGCTTTTGGAGACCGATAAACACTACGGGCAAACCATCCAGTTGCCAGACCAGTTGCATGAGGGGATATTGATGATAAATAATGCACAAATCAAAGCCACTGGTATCCAAAGGTGGATGCGGAAACCAGCGCATAATAATTAACCAACGCTCAATCTGTTTGAGACAAGTTTCCAATTGAGTAATGTTTTTAGTGCTGCCAATCAATAGGACGACTAAACTACTTTTTTGCATTCCCGTCTCCTCCCCACCATGAGTAATTGACTGGGCTGTGATTAGGCAGATGGCTATGGCAAAGAAATTCCTAAAATGCCTAGTCTCTCTTCCTTATTTGTAACTCGTAACGCCTGGGGATGACCGACTTGGGGGTTTGAGGCTTACAAATATTCAGATCATGATTGTTTGATGATGGAATAATTTAACCTCAGACCAGATATTTGGCGTTCGAGATCACGTTCGGTATAAATTTCGGTATAAATATAGTCGTATAGCCGTTTCGGTTAAGTTTGAGAATTTTTGATCCCTCCGCACTCCGGCAAGCTCAGTCTTTCACCTTCGGCACCTCTCTTAGAAAGGGAGGCAATGAGTGTCTAATTTGTATTTGGAATGACCATAGCGTTAGATACAGAGACAATCGGGAAACCTTTAACATATTCATATCCTGCTAAATATCCTGTCGATTCGTTCGTTGTTAGCCCCCTTACTATGCCTAAGCCTATCGTTGAAATTGACCCCACAATCCAGACGGGCGATCGCCACATATTAGTCTGTCAAAATTCATCCTGCCTGGAACAGCAGGGGGCAGAAGTGCTTGCGGCATTTCGAGCAGCGGAATTACCAGAAAATATCACTGTCTATCCCACCCATTGCCAAGGCCAATGCAGTATCGCCGCCACAGTGCGTATTGTCCCCGACGAAACTTGGTATGCCAGGGTTAAACCGGAGGATGTCCCCGCGATCTGTGCTGCAATTTGTGCCGGGGAAAGGCTCACCGAAAAACTGAATCCCCGCATTCATCGCTACTACTAAATTCATTGATCATTATCTTGATCGTCATACCCTCCTGATGTCTGATATCTGATGTCTAAAAAAGAAGGCGATCGCCGTCCAAAAATAGCGTTAATGTTTAGGTAAAATCACTGCCACATTATTGATGATTGCTGAAAACCTATGAAGTTGCTGCAATTCCTGTCTTTAGCTGTCGCCCTGCCCTTGACCTTTGGTTTTACGACGTTACCTGTTGATCGCCTTGAACCTGTGCCTAATGTGGGAGTGACTCCGGCGATCACCCAAATTTTTCCCGATATCAGTGACCCAACGATCCAACTGTATCTACAGGCAGAATCCTTTGTTTCCCTAGGTCTTACAGAGGAAGGTATTGCCCTCTATGACCAGTTATTGCAAGAGCTACGGGCAAAGGGCGATCGCCAAGAGGAAGCCAGATTTTTGCATAGCATTGCGTCCAGTTTCCAGTTGCGGGGGGATTTACAACGGGCTTTAACCTATTACGATCAAGCCTTAACCGTTGCCGAAGCTATCCCACCCGATCCCAGGGGTCAGTCCGTCGATCTCAATGAAATTGCCAATACCATCGGTGCGATCTATCTAGTCCTAGGGCAAAATGATCAGGCATTAGTGGCATACGAACGGGCAGTGGCGATCGACCAAAAATTCGCTCTAGACTGGCAAGGGGTCGGCACTTTTAGTAACCTTGGCACAGCCTATCGCTTGACCGGAAATTTGGAGCAAGCCCTAGCCACCTATCAACTAGGCATTACCCTCGCCGAAGCGACAAGAGACAATTATTTTAGAGCCAAACTCTTCAACAAAATTGGCATGCTTTACCAAGCCCAGGGAGAATTTGAGTTAGCCCTTGCTGCCTATCAACAAGGATTAACCGCAGTGGCAAATCAACCGAAGGAATACCAAATTGTTGATCTTGTTTTGACGTTAGAAAATATTAGCAACCTCTATCGATTGCAGGGACAAACAGAGCAAGCAGCAACCTATGAGCAGCAGGTACAGGAGGCGATCGCCCAAGCCTCGGAGGGTTTCTATGGCGGTGATAGCGCAGCAAGGGGCGCAGATTTTCTCGAAGAAATTGGCGAGTTTTATTTATTAGATGGACAGCCGGAACGGGCAAAGGAATATTTTGATCGGGCAGTGGCAATTGTTCATCCCATGTCAGATGACTATCGAGAACTGAATCTGTTAAACAGTATTTTGGTTCACTATCGCCAATGGGGACAATCGGCTGCGTCCATACCCTATCAGCAACTCCAGATCGAAAGAACCAAAAAAATGGGGCAATTGGAAAGTTCCGCAGGCTTGTTTGTGGAGTTAGGAGACCTGTATCAAACCTCTGGGCAAAATGAATCTGCCTTAGCTGCCTATCAACAAGCACTTACCTTTTATCGGGAGAGCGATCGCCAACATGGTGAAATATCTGGCTATTATGGCTTTTCTACAGATGAGATTGTCCGAACTTTGCGAGCCATCGGGAAATTGTACGAAGTGCAGGACGATCCAGAGCAGGCGTTAACGACTTATCAAGAGGCGCTCAATCTTTATCCCGCAGAACAAACCTATGTTTCCCCGGCACAAATTTATTTGCTTGATACTTTAGCGAAGTTTTACACCACCCAAGGGCAAACCGATCAGGCGCAAAAATATGCTGAGCAGGCAAAAATATCACGTGATCGCCTCCTTACACAGCCTTAAACAGCCTTAAATTACACTTATTCCTGGATACTCAGCGGATAATTTATACGTATATATATAGGTATAGATATATCTGTATAGACATCCATTAGGAAACCGATGGGGCGATCGCCTGACGATTTTGCACCTCCAGAAAAATCAAGAGCGCATTAATATCCGCAGGATTGACCCCACCGATCCGCGTTGCCTGACCAATGGTGAGGGGGCGCACCTTATTGAGTTTTTCCCGTGCCTCCATCGACAGCGTTTCCACCGTCAAATAATCCAGATTTTCCGGTAATTTGCGATTTGCATGGCGACTAATTTGGTCAATCTGGGTTTGTTGGCGTTTGATGTAGCCGGAATACTTGATGTCAATTTCTGCCCCTTCCTTTTCCGCTTGGGTCAGGGTGGCATCCCCCAAACCATAGGCTTCCAGGTCGCTATAGTGAAATTGAGGACGACGCAACAATTCCGCCAGGGTGACAGAATTTTTAATGCGCTGCCCCGTTTCTTCTGCAATGCGTTGCCCCAAGGGGTCGAATTCCTTCACCCGCTCACTATGGAGCCGTTCCTTTTCTCCGATGATCTTCGCTTGCTTATCCAAATACAACTGCCAACGGCGATCGTCAATCAAACCAATGTCCCGACCGAGGGGCGTTAACCGTTGATCCGCATTATCTGATCGCAAAATTAACCGATATTCCGAACGCGAAGTAAGCATCCGATAGGGTTCTCGCAGATCCTTCGTGCAAAGATCATCAATCAACGTTCCCAAGTAACTCTGTTCCCTGGCAAACACCACCATCGGTTTATCCTGGGCAAATTTCGCCGCATTAATGCCCGCCACTAATCCCTGGGCGGCTGCCTCCTCATAACCCGTTGTGCCATTGATCTGTCCCGCCGAAAATAATCCCGCCACCTTTTTTGTCATCAAGGTCGGTAAACATTGGGTCGCAGGTAAAAAGTCATACTCCACCGCATAGGCAGGACGTAGCATCACGCATTCCTCTAGCCCCGGCAGGGTTTGGAGCATTTGCAATTGCAGACTTTCGGGGAGTCCCGTCGAAAAGCCCTGAATGTAAAGTTCGGGAATAGTTCGCCCTTCCGGTTCGATAAAAATTTGGTGCGATTCTTTATCGGCAAAACGCACAATTTTATCCTCGATGCTGGGGCAATAGCGGGGGCCTTTGGAATCGATAAAGCCGCCATAGATAGGCG
>JBIKYI010000136.1:0-6865 GCA_044355355.1 Limnothrix sp.
CCCTTCCTGAGTTAACCCCATACCACGACAGCCCATCACAATCAAATCCGCCTCAATCTCATCCGCCACATCACAGATCGTGAAAGACGGCATACCCTCCCGCTCAATCGTATCCGCCTCAATCCCAGACTGAGCAAATAACTCATGAGCACCCTTGAGCAGTTTCGCGACAGACTCCTCAGAACTCATCACCCCCTGAGCTTCCGCCTGGGGCGTTTCCACCACAGACAGCAGCACAAGGCGACTCTGAAAAGACTTCACCAGACTGACAACAGTCTCCGCCGCCTCACGGGCTTCACGACTTTGATCAACAGGAAAAAGAATCGTTTTAAACATAGTTTCTCTACCTCCTAGACACAGGCTCCGGTAAAATCTGCATGGAGATATTTTTGCGGGATTGGAACCCTAGTTCAATTTTCTCGGAAAAATGGTCTTCTTTTTATGACAAGATGACAGAACTTTATAAAAAGCAATTATTTGGAGGATTTGTAGTCATGGCTAAGAAGTCAGTTACCAATTTAACAGAAGCAGATTTAAGCGGTAAGCGCGTCTTTGTCCGGGTTGACTTTAACGTGCCCCTGGATGAGAACGGCACAATTACAGATGATACCCGTATTCGTGCGGCACTCCCCACCATCAAGTATCTCACTGACAAAGGTGCAAAGGTTGTTCTCGGTACGCACATGGGTCGTCCCAAGGGTCAAGTGGTGGACTCCATGCGTGTTACCCCTGTGGTTGCCCGTTTGTCTGAACTGTTGGGTCAGGACGTAGTGAAGTGTGATGATTGTGTGGGTGAGGCGGTTGTGGCAGCGACTAATGCCCTCGCCAATGGTCAAGTGGCTTTGCTAGAAAACCTCCGCTTCCATGCTGGTGAAGAAAAGAATGATCCTGAGTTTGCTAAGCAATTAGCGGCGAATGCGGATCTTTATGTGAATGATGCGTTTGGTACTGCCCACCGTGCCCATGGTTCTACGGAAGGGATTACCCACCACCTCAGCACCAATGTTGCGGGTTTGCTCATTGAGAAGGAACTTGAATTCCTCCAGGGAGCTATTGAAGCGCCGAAGCGTCCTTTGATTGCGATCGTTGGTGGTTCTAAGGTTTCGAGCAAAATTGGTGTGATTGAGACTTTGTTGCAAAAGTGCGACAAGTTAATCATTGGCGGCGGCATGATCTTCACCTTCTATGCGGCAAACGGCTTGTCTGTGGGTAAGTCCCTCGTAGAAGAGGACAAGATCGAATTGGCGAAAAGCTTAATGGCTCAGGCAGGCGACAAGATTTTGTTACCGACTGATGTGGTTGTGGCTGACAATTTTGCGCCGGATGCAAATGCTCAAACGGTTAGCGTGAAGGAAATTCCCGATGGCTGGATGGGTCTCGATATTGGTCCTGATTCTGTGAAGGTTTTCCAGGAAGCTCTTGAGGGTTGTGGCACTGTCATCTGGAATGGCCCCATGGGTGTATTCGAGTTTGATAAGTTTGCTGTCGGTACTGAGGCGATCGCCCACTCCTTGGCTGGTTTGACGGCTCAAGGTTCCATCACGATTATCGGTGGTGGCGATTCCGTTGCAGCGGTCGAAAAAGTCGGCGTTGCAGAAAAAATGAGCCACATTTCCACTGGTGGTGGTGCGAGTCTTGAGTTGCTCGAAGGCAAAGAACTTCCTGGTATTGTTGCCCTTGATGAAGCGTAAAGATACATCAATCCACTAAAATTTCTTAGGATTTATCTGTTGCTTTTTGTTTAAACATAAAAAAAGGATGTCAACTTTATATTGGCATCCTTTTTTATGATTTTTTAGGCTTCTTTTTTAGGTTTCAGTTTTAGGAGCATAATGATAATTACTTTTAAAAGACATGGGTTAAAACCCAGACTTTGGCAATTTCAAATAAATTATTTCCAGTCCATATGACTCCAGCAAATACCGCCGCAAAAGCCAAAGAAATCAGCAACCCAATAATACCCAAAACACCATCATCTTCCTGTAATCCCAATGCTGCAACAAAAACACCAAAGGAAGGAATTGTATTGGCTCCAGGGATCGGTAAAAAAACAATAAATGACATCACAGACAAAATAATTCCCATGGCAATTCGCCCACCAAAACTGTGACAGACAAACGTTAATCGCGGCTTGGCAAATTTTTCAAAACGCTCTAGCCAAGGGATTAGATGACGCATTAAAGATTGCAGTTTGACGAGGGGAATGGTGCGATTCAACATTTTTTGTGGAACCCAAGGCTTTACCCGTCCAAGGCAGAGCTGAAGTGTTAGGGTTAGCATTAAAGTTCCAAAAATAGCAGAAAGACCAGGAATGGGAAACATCCCAAAAAATGCCACTAGTGCCAGAGGAAAACCAAATAAGCGTTCCTCAGTTAAGGCAAAGATACTCCCTAATTTAACTTCGTCTGGGCGTTCTTCCTCAAAAAAATAATAGTGCAGTTTTTGAGATAGTTTTTTCATATATGCTTATATCAATTGGAAATGTGTAAATTTTTTTAGACTTGTGCCAGATTGCTCCTAAAGAAGGATAGATCTCGTTCAAGATTTAACCACTTATTTGCTACTTAAAGAACTAAAAAAAGATGATCAACGATTATATCACGGGAGTTTAGATAATCTTTATAGTCTAGAAAAAGTCTAGTTTAACGATTAGTCTGTACTCCAAAAAAAATTCTCAGCAAAATTTCGGTAAAGAAGAGGGGCGATCGCCCTTGTGCTTTTCCCTAGAGTTCTTGCCAAAGGTCTAGAAAGAGATTCTGTAAGATGAGTTGGAATTTGCGCTCATAGTGACTGCCAACATATCCTGGGTGAATACCTAAAAGTTCGGCGATTTCAGCATGGGTTTTTCCCAAAAGCTTCAGTCGGACAAATTCACTCAGGTTAAAATTGGGGCGATTTTTTGGATGTTCTTTTTTCCATTTGGGAGAATCAATAACCTCCTGAATGCGTTCTTGCAGTTCCCGTTGAAATTGCTGATCTATGGGATTTTCTGGGGCAGGTAAAAGATTAATGAATTCTTGGCGATCGCCATCCATGCTGTCTACTGTTTGGTTGAGTGACAGAGGGAATTGACGTTTTTTCTGGGTTTTTTCTTGAGGTTTCATCCTGTCTTCTCCGAAAAAATAGACAAAAAAATTCCCTAATCCCTAGGGCAAGGGATATCTGTAAATCTTAGAAATTAGGGAAAAGCTTTGATATTAAGCGGCTGGAAAAGTACCTCTTCTCCACTGATCAATACAGCGTCTATGAATAATTTTATTGAAACGTCCCAGGAGTTTGGCGGCAATAATATCCGCATTTTCTTGGGCGATCGCCGTGCCTTCAGCTTCGAGTTGAAACAGAAAAGCTTTCAGTTTTTTGTTGTCAAAAAATTCGATGCTAGCTTGCTGATAGGCATCTTCAAAATCTTCGCGTAGATAGCGGCGATCGCCACCTCGATACACACGGTGATCATTCTCCATAGTGCGATATAGGCTTGTAATATGGCGAGGATGTTCTAGAAAGCAAAGAACCGCAGTGATAATTTTTCGATTCAGGGTCGTCTGTTGCATCAATATTCTTGCCTCCATTCGATGAATTCATCATGTCAGTATCGTTTGGGGATGTCAGAGGCTGTGCAAATATTCACTAATTGAGGGGTTTGTGCAAATTTGGACAAAACTTGATGAAGTTCGTGAAATGTCTTGGTGTAAAGGTCATATGATGAGTGCAAAGGCTAAGTTTATCGCTGCATCTCATGGGACAAGACGATTTTGCAATAAAAAAAGCAAGATTTGAGTCAAAATTCGAGAATTTGACTAGAACTCAGAAGCAAGTGCTGGATTTGTTTTTGCAGAATTTTGGTGATGTGGCGATCGCCGCAGAGATTGGGGGCATTACAGAAAGTACGGTGCGCAAGCATATTGGCAACAGTGCAAATAAGTTAGGGATTCCGTCTGATAAGACTGATAAGGGGTTTCGACGTAGGGAGATCGTGGCGCTGTTTCGCCAATTTGCACCGGAGCGGGTGGCAGCAAAGCATGATTGTGATGAAACTGTTGAGTCTCTAACTGGCAAGTTCGTACCCAAGCAGATTGATGGGACTCAAATTGTTACCCCTGCGATCATTACGCAGGAGTTTAATCTTTTGGGACGGGATGGCGATCGCCAAAAATTGGAGAAATTCAGTCAGCAACATAAGATTGTGCTGATTAAAGCGGGTGCAGGTGTCGGGAAATCAACCTTGGCACAAGAGTTTTTAAAAACTCATTTTCCAACAGTAATTCGCCTAGAAATGGGTTTGGAGTTAGGAAATGTTACACCAGCAGACGAGAAAGTATCACAAATTTTGCGGCGGGATTTTGATGAGGAACCGAGCCGAGATTTTGGGATTAATTTGGATATTTTGCGAGAAAAGTTATCAGATAAAATAAATCCTATTGGGATACTGATTGATAATATTGAACCTGCGTTAGATGAAAATTATCAGTTTCAGGAAAATTTGCGCGGCTATGATGCTTTATTGACGGTGTTAGGCGATCGCGATGTTCGTTCATTTACGTTGATCACCAGTAGGCGATCGCTAATTGTGCCACGGGCAAAAGTCCATGAATATTCATTAGAAGGTTTAGATATTACGGCATGGCGACAATATTTTCATGATTATGAGAATGTCGAAACCTCTGAATCTCTCTTACAAATGCGTGATGCCTATAACGGTAACGCGAAAATAATGAGTATTCTGCATAGTGAGATCAAGAAGTATTGTGATGGAAATATTGGAACTTACTGGAGTTTTCATAAGAACAATCTATTAGCCAATAAAGAAATAAAAATTTTAATTGATTCAGAAATTAATTGGCTTCGAGATAATCAACCTAGTGCATATCAATTATTTTATCAAATAGATTTATCCCATTCTTTAGATCAAAGAAAGATATCTTTTACTGGATTACTTCAATTATTGGACAATACACCAGAATCCAGTAAAATTTCAGTCATCGACTCTCTATTTAGAACATCTTTGATTGATATTCAAGATAAAGAAAGCTATTATTTAAGTCCTGTTCTTTGTGAAGCTGCTAAATTACATTTATGGAAAAATACAAGTGTATTTGATGAATTCAATGCGGCTGTTGATGTTGATGAATTGGTGATGAATAATTTCTCTACTCATTCCGCTAACATAAATTCTGATGATTTTTTACAAGATTCTATTAATAAAGGTTTTACACAAGAAGATCATTTTATAAAGTCATCTAATTTAACAGATGAATCTATAGAAGTGTCATCCGTTTTTATGTCGGCATTGCCCACATCTGAAAACATTAATTTGAGTGCTATTAATATTGAATCTCAAGCAATATTGGGAATAAATCTACAAACTAATGATATTCTTCTAGATGTAAAGCAAGATATTATTAATTCTGCCATAACGAATAATCAATTTCCATCCATGTTTCTTCCAAACCATTTTGAATAAATATCTGCGCAAATGAAAACACAGAAATATCATTAAAAGAACTTTACGCCGATCGCCCTTCACCTTTGCTAAACGTATAAAATAGAAAACATCAAATATTACTGACTGTCTAAGCCTATGACTCTTACAAACAGCCTCAAAACAGTCATCACCCTAGAGCCAAGAAAATCTTAAGCGTTGGGCAGTGAGGGATTTGGTTTTTACAATCATATTCTGTAGAACAAGAAAATTTTCAGTTGTCAAGCATTAATTTTACTGGGAAATTTATCGATCTGTAATGAAGATGTCACATTTGAGCAAGGGTAACTCTGTTGATGTAAATCTGAGAACCTAAATCATCTGGCGATCGCCATTCATCCCGACCATAAATGCAGAATAGAATATTGTTTTGTTTGATTTTCTAGAGTCTATAGCCCATAAAATCCTAGTGAGCCTACGAGGATCAAAAAAATGAATGAGCCTGAAGAACCAATCTATCGTCCACCCAGCGTCTGGATAACCCAATGTTTTGTGATGGTCAGTTTTGTTTCTTTAGTGCTTTCCATTCCCGTTTCCTTGTTGCAATGTGATGCTGCTCCACCACCGTTTAATTGCTCATCGCCTTTGTTTATTAGATCATTAGTGATTAATTGCATTGCTTTGGCGATCATTTTTGTGACATTTTGGGGATTACAAAAAAGAAAATATTATGGCAAATGGTTGGGCTTAATGTTTCTCACATTCTTAATCATCTCAATCTTTGCTGAGTGCCAATATCTCCAATTGATCTATCACTCAATGCTCCAGTGGCAGCCCTTACCTACTCCGCCCTATGAATGTTGGCGACCAGAAGCTCCCTTTAGTAATATGAGTATTTTCTGTGGTTACTCAAGCTATAGGGAGTTAGCTTTGGTGAGTTTTCAAGAAGCCTTGCCCCTATTATTTATCGGATTATTAGCCGTGCAGTTGGTCTTTGGTAGTGCAGCAAAACGCTTTTTTCATTCAGTGGGGCATAGTCAAGGGAATGGTTAATAGAGCAAGGCGATCGCCTCTTCTGTTCCCAAGAGAAAAAGCAATATTAATTACATGCTAGTGAATTGGCTCCAGATGATTGGTGTATAAACTGTGTCTGCTCGGACATTGTTTTGGATATGGGCAAACTAGACCTGTGTGGTAAAGACGCTTTTTGTGAGTTTCAGTGGTAAACGATCTGTCATCAAGTTGAGTGAGTGGTGCGGTTGGGGATTGGTGTTAATGGTGAAAGATTGAAAGAATTTATTGTGGATTTGTCCTGAAATACTAACTACTAGGACAAAAGACTGGAAAAGAAGAGGAGAAGAGGGTTTGATAGAAATTACGACAAATCAATCAGACCCTCATGCATCAGATTAACCTTATCCGCCGCGAATTGCGAGAATATTTGCC
>JBIKYI010000137.1:0-6854 GCA_044355355.1 Limnothrix sp.
GAGTTGAATAAGGTGGTAGATTTAATTAATAATCGACCAAGAAAATCGCTTGACTATCGCACTCCGAGTGAAGTATTCTTGCTGTCATCATCAGAACCTGTTGCACTTCAGATTTGAATTGGCGTTTCTTTAATTTCACCTCGTTAACTTTAAGTTTCTAAGATGTCTTTAAAGAACGGTTTTTCATTGGCGATCGCTCTACTATCGAGTTTAGAACAATTATCTGAAAAAAAATAGTTACGTCAATAGTTACGCAAATAAAAAAACTGGCAAAAATAAAATTGCCAACAGATTTAGCATAATCTTGAGCAAAATAAATTAGAAAAATAAACGCAGTAACATCATGCTAATACCAGCTAGGGTACTGCCAAAGCTATTGTCGGAGGAACTTTTCGGATTAAGGGCGAGTTCCACTTCTGCCAATAGGCGATCGCTGGCTTCGACACCAACGGTAAACCCTTGCTTTTCGAACAATACCCGGGCAGCGGTGGCATCCTGTTGGGCGATCGTGTAATCCTTGAGTCGGTAGCGGGCGATCGCCCTGGAGAGGAGAATTGCGCCATTTTGCGGATCAGCAGCAATTGCCGCATCATAATAGGCGATCGCCCCCCGATGGTTATTGCTTTCAGCTTCAATAAAACCCCATTGATAAAACTTTTCTGCCGACACACCCGCATTGAGTAAGCCCACCGTGCCTTGAATGTAATAGGTTTCGAGGGAGGTATTTTTAAAATTCACACCGGATAAATAAGCGCCCCGCAGATCCGCCGCATCGAGGATTGCCCCTTCTAAATTCGCCCCCGCCAGATTCGCACCCGCCAGGGAAGCGCCCGTTAAATCTGCCCCACTGAGATTCGCCAGACTCAAATCTGCACCACTCAGGTTTGCCTGACGCAGATCAGATCCGCTTAGATTAGCTCGTCCTAACTTGGCATTCACTAAACCCGCTGCGGTGAGGTCACAACTCTGGCATTGACGGGTTGCCAATAAATTACTGAGATCATTGAGGTCTTCAGCCTTCACCCCTGGGGCGATCGCCAACATACCAAGCAAACAAGACATCAACACAGTTTTTTTCATAACAATCCACGGAGAGAAGTGACCTAAGCAAATAGACCGCGCAGTGACGTAAAACGTTTCCCAACTACAGACATTCTTTCGCCCATGATACGCCCATGATAACAGTCCCCTTTAGTACAGCTAGTTAGATATCAGACATCGGATATCAGACATCAAGTATTTGGGGTTGGTGAGAAATGGGGTAGTGACGTGACTTGACTGAACCCATGCAAGATACGGACGGGATACTATAGTGGATTAGCAGAATATTAAGTTCAAATATATTAAGTTTATTCAGTTCAAGCTTATTTAAGTCTAACCATTACTGACCGTTGATTCCCTGCCTCGCCTATGACCCCTTTGAAATTAACCCTGAAAAATTTTCTGAGCTACCGTGATGCTACGTTGGATTTTACGGGCTTCCATACGGCTTGTATCTGTGGGGTGAATGGGGCGGGTAAATCTTCTCTATTAGAGGCGGTCACCTGGACGATCTGGGGGGAAAGTCGCACGGCGGCGGCGGATGATGTGATCCACAGTGGGGAGATGGAAGTCCGGGTGGATTTTGAGTTTGCGAATAATCAGCAGGTTTATCGGATTATTCGGATGCGATCGCGGGGGAAGGCGGCATCGTTACAGTTCCAGGTGAGATCGGAGACGGGGGACTTTATTTCGCTGACGAGTAAGGGCATCAAGGAAACCCAGGATTACATCGTGCGGGAATTGAAGTTGGATTATGACACTTTTATTAATTCGGCATATCTGCGGCAGGGGCGGGCGGATGAATTTATGGTGGCAAAGCCGACGAAACGTAAGGAAATTTTAGGCAATCTTCTCAAGTTGGAGCAGTATGAATTGCTGGCTCAGCAAGCGAAGGATCGGGCGAGGGAATATAAGCTACAGGCGGATGTGCTGGAGAAAAGCCTCGAACCGCAACAGATAAAATTAGCGACTCGCCCGGATATTGAAGCGGAATTGCAGGGGGCAACGATGGCGATCGCCCAACTGAATCAAGCCCAGGATGGCGATCGCCACACGCTGCAAACTCTGCAAAAAATTGCCAACCAGCGACAGGCTTGGGAGCAACAACTGACCCTCCAGCAGCAAAATTTGCAACGGTGTCAGGGGGAAATGGCTCGTCTGGGGAATGAAGTTGGGCGATCGCAAGCAGAATTAAGTCAAAACCAAGCTTTACTGGCACAAACCGCTGAGATTAACGCCAAATTTGCCCAGTGGCAGGCACTACAACAGGCGGCGGATGCCTTTGCTGAGAAATTTCGTCAATATCAGGATTTACAACGGCAATATCAACAGACGGAAGGGCAACTGCAACAGCAGGAAGGCGCACTACAAATTCAATGCCGCCGCAACCAAACTCGCCTAGAGGATCTCGCCCAGCAGGAACAGGAACAACTGCAAATTTTGGCAGAGGCTCCCAAGATTGAAACGGCTCTACTCTCCCTGGAGCAAGCCCGTACCGTCCTCAACCGCCTCGATGGTCTGCAACATCAAGTATCGCCCCTCCTCCAACAACAGCAAGCCTTAGACAATCAGATTGTGCAAGCGGGGGAAAAAATTAAGCTCCGCCTCGAATCCCTGGAGGGCGATCGCCAAGGTTTGCTACAACAAATCGCCCAACAACCTGCCCAGCGACAACAGCTAGAAAGCTTAAATGCCAAACTCATTGCCCTCGACAAAAAGCGTACCTACCGCGATCGCCTCCGCAATAAACACCTAGAACAGGCACAACAGCGGGAACGGCTCCAGGAAAGCCAGCGCAATTGCACCCAACGTCTTGAAGAACTGCAACAAAAACTGAACCTCCTCCAGACCCCCGATGCCACCTGTCCCCTCTGCGATCAGGATCTCGACCACAGCCACCGGGAACATGTGCTCACCAAAACGAGTGATCAACAGACCAGTACTGAGGCAGAGATCTGGCGCTTAAAGGAGCATTTACTGCAATGTGACCAGGATTTAAGCAAGTTTGACCAGGAATTGCGGCAATTACAGGCGGAATTAGAACATTACGGTGAATATGAAAAACAGTTTACCCGCGTTGAACTAGAACTCGATGCCCACCATGAAAGCCCCAAAAAGTTGCAACAGGTGGAAACGGAGATCGAGCAACTACGGCGATCGCTCCAGGAACAAACCTATGCCGAGGACTTACGGGGGGCATTGCAACAGGTTCAGGGAAAATTAGCCGACCTCCAATACGATGAACGGAGCCATGCGATCGCCAGGGAAGAGGAAAAAAAATGGCGTTGGGCGGAGATTAAAAAAAGCAAACTCGATGATGCCGAACGTCGCCTCACCAGAATTCAACAACAACAGCCGGAACTGCAAGCGGAACTCCAGCAGGCAACCGCACAACTAGAGCAACTGCGGCAAAATTCCCCCCTGCAAGTCCAACTCACGGCGATCGCCACCCAGATCAACGATCTCCACTACGACCCCCAGGAACACCAAGCCCTCACCCAGCAAATTCGCGCTGAACAGGTTTGGCAACTGCGCCACAGCGAACTGCAACAGGCGATCGCCAAACAACCCGAACTCGAAGCCCGACTCCAGGAATTAGAGCAAGCCCAACAGCTTTGCCAACGGGATCTCGCCCAAGCCAACGCCCAAATTCAACAAACCGAACAGGCGATCGCCCAATTCACCGACCACCGCCTCGACATCGAACAACTTGAAGCCAAAATCCAACAACGTCGCCAGGAACTCGACCACACCATTGCCCACCAAGGACAACTCCAGCAGAGCATCCAGCAGCTAGAAACCCTCGCCGAGGACTACGCCGCCAGCAAGACCGAATTGACCGCCCTCCGCCGCCAATACCGCATTTACAAAGAACTCGGTAACGCCTTCGGGAAAAATGGCATCCAGACTTTTTTGATCGAAAATGCCCTGCCCCAACTCGAAGCCGAAACCAACCATATTTTGTCGCGTCTCACCGGGAACCAGTTCCATGTGCAATTTCTCACCCAAAAAGCCCGCAAAGGCACGAAAAAACAAGCCGAAAAATTAATCGACACCCTCGACATTGTGATCGCCGATGCCAGGGGAACCCGCGCCTATGAAACCTATTCCGGGGGGGAAGCCTTTCGGATTAATTTTTCCATTCGCCTCGCCCTTGCTAAACTCCTCGCCCAACGTTCCGGCATGGCACTACAAATGCTGGTGATCGATGAAGGGTTTGGCACCCAGGATGCGGAGGGTTGCGCCCGTCTGATTGCGGCGATTAATGCGATCGCCGATGATTTTGCCTGTATCCTCGCCGTGACCCACATTCCCCAATTTAAAGAGGCATTCCAAAGTCGCATCGAAATCTACAAGGGCAACCAGGGTTCAGAAATTCGCGTGAATAATTAGTGAATAATTAAGTGAATAACAAGACTTCACACAAACCCCTATGACGCAGCGAGATCATTCTGGGGAGCAGCCTTGAGCCACAGAATAAAACTACTACCGGGGTGGGTGGCATTGTGGGGTAAACCGATGGTCGGACTCTCCACCTCCAGATCCCCGCCCATTTTCTCGACAAAATCCCTGGCGATCGCCAACCCCAAGCCCGTCCCTGGAATTTCCCCCGCCGCCTGTGCCCCGCGATAATGCCGCTCAAACACATGGGCAAGATCTTCACTGGGAATCCCGTAGCCCGTATCATGCACCGCGAGGCGAACCCCCTGGGGCAAAGTCTGCATTGCCAGTAAAATTTGTCCACTGCTGGGAGTATACTTCAGGGCATTTTCCAAGAGATTACTCACCACCTCGATCAACCCATTGGCATTACCCAAAACCAGCACAGGCTCAGGTTCTAGCGCCACCCGCAAAGCCAAGTTCCGCTCCGAGGCGATCGCCCCCATCGACTCCACAATCGGCAAAATTAACGCCCGTAAATCCACCGTTTCGATCACCAAAGTTTGCCCCAGACGCAACGGTGCAGCCTCTCCCCCACTCGGTAACGCCAAGGTCTGAGTCGCTGGGATCGCTTGAATTTGCGCATCCAGAAACTTCACCTCCTCCCCAAAATCCTGCAGCAACGTCTTGAGGCGATCGCTCTCCCGTACCACCCCCTCCGCCACCGTATGATTGCGATCCTCCGCCGTTAACCGCTTTAACAACAACTTCCCGAACGTACCGATCGCCATGGTCGGATTACGCAACTGGTGCAATAAATCATGGAAATGTTCCTGCTCCAACGCCTGCAAATGCTGCTGTTGAGCCAACTGTTGCGTTGCCCAACTCTTCTGCTGATCCAACACACAAGCCAGCGCCAAACTCTGACTAATGAGCTGAATTTGACTAATTTCCGGCGATCGCCAAGCCCGATCCCGCCGCCCCGTCGTCAAGATCCCCAAAATCAAATCCTCATGGAACAACGGAAACGCCGTCGAAGAATCCCCGATTCCCGCCATCACCTCCTGCTCCCCATTGCCTTCCTCATCCGTCAAAGGCAAATCCGCTAACCAATCTGCATCCCCCGTTGCATAATGATCCCGATGATCCCGCTCCCTTTTCCCCGCCGCCAAAAACCGATCCGGACAGGCACTAATCGCCCGGAGTTCCATCGCCTGATCTTGATGATTTGGTTGCGCCAAATACAAAATACTCCAGTCCGCGCCGATCCCCGCCACCAATAACCGCAACTGCTGCTGACACAAGGCAGTAAACTCCGCACTCACTGGCAATAATTGGGGAAATGTAGTCATCGGCGATCGCCCTTAGAATCCTTCAAATAAAATCCTTCAAAAAAATGCGCAGCATTAGGCAAAATTTGGCTTTCCCACCAGCTGCGGGGATCAACCTTACAAAACTTTATTTTTATTTTATCTTTGCGGTGAAACTTTGCTGTATGCAGTCCACACCAATCGCCGTACCACAAAAACGGCATTTTTAATCAAGTTTTAAGGAAAGCAACTTGATTTTCAGAGTTGTACCGGATATACTTTGCACGAAATTCTGTGACCCCTGTTACAGTTGACTTAAGCAAGAGTAGGAGGTATCGGGTTGGCAAGAAAACGTAAGCGGAAAAGTCGGCGGCGCCAAGAAGGGAGAAAAATTTTAGAAATCGTCCCCCAATATAACATCGAGAGTGGTGAAGACAAACCTGTAACTGCGGCTCGTAAACATATCGCTGCCCAAGGCATTACCCCACCAGCAGTGGTTGTCGTTAAACGCAATGAGCATACTACAGATCGTTACTTTTGGGCAGAAAAAGGACTGTTTGGCGCTCAATACGTAGAGGAAAACCACTTCTTGTTCCCTAGTCTACGCGTATTGTGCAATGCCGAGGAAAACGAAGAACTGGAAGTCCCTGTGACCTCTGGTCAAGCTTAGGCTGTACTGCTCAAGATACAGGCTTCTCATTGGGTGCTAAAACATTCAATCATCCTTTGGCACAATTGCAAACTCCTTCACGAATAAAAAACATCTCAACCGACAATCGGGCTGGGATGTTTTTTATGTGCGTCTTTAGATGAAGGGAGGGCGATCGCCCCAGAGGTTGCCGGAAAACTAGGCTTGCACAGGCTTATAGGGCACAACCTGACGTAACTGAATAATCTCGTCCCGGTGAGCTGTCACCGTAATTAACTGCTTCGGTTCATCCGTCACAGGGGTTGCCTTCGTAATCTGTAGCACCACCCGTTCCTTGCGCCCCGCACGTCGCCAGTAGAACCAACCCGCCGCTGGAGCCAAGAGACAGATACCAAGGAACCCAAAGCCAATGGGTGGATAAAGCATCGCCAGTACCAAAGCAATACAAACCAGACCTGTTCCAGCCAACAGAC
>JBIKYI010000138.1:0-6780 GCA_044355355.1 Limnothrix sp.
TTAATGATTTAAAAACTTGCCCAAAAATGGTACTGAAACATTCTAGTTTTTGGATACTTAAATCCACTGTTAACACTATTCAGTCTTTCAAACTTGCCCATTTATGACCTTTTTAGGGGATGTTTTACAAAAGAGGACACGCAGAATTAAGTGTTGAAACAACGTAAAATCGTGGATTTTAAACATCAACGTTACAAAACTTTACGTCGTGATAAATTTTGCGCGGATCTTGTCTTTACCCCGTGTTAGTTTCGCTATTTCTACGCCAATTAGGGCAAAGGCGGTAAGCCAAGCTCCTTGAGAAACTCGTTATGTTTTTTCGTGGCTGTCACAATTTTATTTTCCAGTGTTATCAGTTCCTGATTCACAACACCGAGATCGATTTCTTCTTCTGATATGGCGGTGCTGATATAGCGGGAAATATTCAGGTTGTAATCATTTGTCTCAATTTCTTCCATTGAGACACGGCGGGAATAACGCTCCTCCTCTTTGCGGAACTGGTAGGTGTCAACGATCTTATGGATATGCTCTGGCAGTAGGCGATTTTGTCGCTTGCCCTTATCAAAGTGTTCGCTAGCGTTGATGAACAGCACATCATCAGACTTTTTGCATTTTTTAAGCACCAGAATGCAGACTGGTATGCCTGTGGAATAGAACAGGTTGGCGGGTAAGCCGATTACGGTGTCGATGTTGCCGTCTTTGAGCAGTTTGCGGCGAATCCGTTCTTCTGCGCCGCCTCGGAACAGTACGCCGTGGGGCAGCACGATCGCCATTGTCCCTTCTTGTTTGAGGTAATGGAAACCGTGCAGCAAAAAGGCGAAGTCGGCGGCGGATTTGGGTGCTAGTCCGTAATTCTTGAACCGCACATCATCACCCATTGCCTCGGTTGGTTCCCAGCGATAGCTGAAGGGCGGATTGGCGACTATGGCATCGAAGTAGGGCTTTTTGGCGGGGTTGGCTTCCCTCAGCATTTCCCAGTCGTTGAGTAATGTATCGCCGTGGAATATCTCGAACTCGGAATCCTTTACCCCATGCAGCAGCATATTCATACGGGCGAGGTTGTAAGTGGTGATGTTCTTTTCCTGCCCGTAGATTTTGCTGATGCTGTGGGAGTCAAGCTGGTGGCGCACGTTGAGCAGCAGTGAACCAGAACCACAGGCAAAGTCGAGAATGCTGTCGAGGTGTTTTTTCTTCCCTGTGCTGGGGTCTTGGCTGTCTAGGGTGACGATCGCGGACAAAATACTAGAAATTTGTTGGGGGGTGTAGAATTCGCCTGCTTTTTTGCCAGAACCAGAGGCAAACTGTCCGATTAGGTATTCGTAGGCATCGCCGAGGGTGTCGCTGTCGGTGGAAAATTCCTTAAGTCCTTCGGCGATCGCTTTGATGATGGTGCAGAGTTTGGCATTGCGATCGCTGTAATTTTTGCCGAGCTTTTCAGAGTTCAGGTTGATTTCCGAAAACAAGCCCCCGAAGGTGCTGGCAAAGGATTCGTCTTCGATGTATTTGAAGCCAGCCAGAAGGGTTCTCAGCAGTTCCTCATTTTGAGTGCGTGCCATTTCGGCAATGCTGCCCCAAAGGTGTTGGGGTTTGATCACGTAATGCACTTTGCGGCGCATCTGTTTTTCAAATTCGGCGATGTCGTCTGGATTTTGGTCATACCAGAGTTGCATCGGTGTGGTGTTGGGCTGGTCTTGGGCATCTGGGTAGTCTGAACCTAGTTCTTTTTGGGCGGCGGTTTCGTAGTTGTCGGATAGGTAGCGTAGGAATAGGAACGACAACATATAATCGCGGAAGTCGTCGGCGTTCATGGCTCCGCGTAGTTGATCGGCGATGCCCCAGAGGGTTGTGCCTAGTTGTTTTTGATTTTGTTCGGTCATTATTGTTCTGCTGCCTCGGATACTTCAGGGAATAGTTCAGGATTAAATGGATAGCGCGTTAGGAAGTCATTGAGGATTTTCCTAAAGTAAGTCTTGTTCTCTTCCAACATTTCTCGTGGTTCATAAAGCGAGTAATTGCCGTGGCTTAGGATGTTGATGAGACGTGCATATAAAACACCGTCAGGGTCGTGGTCGTCATCATCCTTTTTAATACAGGCAGAAAAGTTTTTAAATCCGTGAAAGCTGGCAGATTTCTCAAGAAGACTACGCAGCATATTGAAATGATAGGTGTAGAGTTTGCCTGATTGTTGCGCTTGATGTAGCTCAGTTAGCATAGCTACACGATGAAAATGAGGCGTATCGCCGGTATAGCGCAACGTATACTGGTTTGCAACTCTCGAATACGATAAAAAATACGGGAAAAATTTATTTTTTAGCTCCCTCATTTCATTCCAAATTACATTAAAAAAAAGCGAATGATGCGACGACAATACAGCCTTGAGGGAGTGATCATTTCGCTTCATTAGTTGTGCCAGATGATGCCCAACAGCGATCGCGTTGTTCTCATCCAGCGAGGAAATAGGGTCGTCAATATAGATATACTTGACCCATGTGTATGCCTCTGCGCCATCCATGACTAACTGAACGATCGCAAGGAAAAAGCACCAGATAAAGATATTTTCTTCGCCGCGTGACACCTTAATGTTGTCAACGGTTATGCCCTGAACTTCACGGAAGAAGCTAATTGTCCAGTTTCCGTAGTCAATGCTGAAATAGAAATCGACATATCGGTGCAGAAAAGGACGGATACGATTTTCCATCTCCATTTCTTCAATACCTGAGAAAAAGCTAGACGATGAATTGATTTTTAGCACGCGATCGCTGTCACCAACGAGATCGTTGTCCCATGTGAATAGGTCTTCGGTAAAAGCGTTGAAATAGAGCGTATCTCTTTGTTCGCCTTGCTTACCTGCTTCCTTAAAAGCCATAGACAGGCGTGTTTTACCTGTACCGTTGTAGGCATAGAGTAACAGGTATTTTTTGTTAGTTAGTTCTTGGCGCATATATGTGGCTAGTTCATCCAAATCAGCAAATTTTTTGCTCATCCTCTTACCTCCTCAACGGATGGAAAAAGTTGCTGCATTAGTCCTTTTTTATGCAACTTCAGCAGGTCGATCGCTTGACTTTGTGCGGCGATCGCTTCGTCAATAGAAGAAAGGCAATCAGCAATTTTTTGTTGTTCTTTTAGTGATGTGTGCGGTAGTACTGTCTTATATACAATATCGCTGCTAATGTTTTGAACAATTCCCCCTGCTGAAAACCTCTCGTATTGGTTTTGCATATACTCAGAATTGAGCAATTGAAGTAAAAATTGTTTGTCGAAGTATTTCTCATAATCACGTAGAACGAACCATCCATCATAGATATATCCGTCAATTGCGATTTGATATGTTTTTCCATAACTCATTGAGTTGGCTAATATCAATTCACCTACGTTTACCCTTCTTGATTTCTTTGCCCCATCAGGTGTTATTTTTTCTTCAACTTGGCTTATGACAAAATTCTTGGCAGATTTTGTATCACCAATCTTTATCCAATTTACCCCACTCTTATCACTTGATAAGTAACTTTGAATTGGACGAGGAGAACTGCCTCTGTATAACACAATATATTTTGAGAATTCTTTAATCTCCCACTCTCCCGAATCCTGAAACTCAGGGAAGCGCAATTTAGGCAGGGTTTCGCCTTCTGCGGGGAAAAGCTGCTGCATTAGCCCTTTTTTGTGGGCTTTGAGGGTGTCGAGTTTTTTGGTTTCTAAGGTGATGCGATCGTCTATAGAAGAAAGGCAATCAGCAATTTTTTGTTGTTCAGATAGAGATGATTCACCTTTAGGTAAGGGAATTGGTAATAACAATAAATATTTATTGTCAATATTAAGTGAGCCATGCGCTCTTGCGCCTACAGAAATAAACTGTTTAAGCCATTTACCGTGAAGATTACATAAAAATAGATAGTTTAAATATTGAGGATATACTTTATTCTCCTGAGTTCTAAAGCAAGTAAATATACTGTTAGGGACTGCTGCTAATTCCATACTAGAGTGCATCGCAATAAATCCTTCGGGATAATCCTTAGTTGCACTTTTGTTATATGCAAAGTCATTTTCACGAATAACAAAATAATTCTTATACGAATTTCCTGCAATCTCTCGTCCGAATTTCTCTATTTGGGAAACAAGCCCAACTCCAGCGTTGATGCTCATAAGAGTATATTTTTTGTTCCCAGTCTTTTCCGTTATTAGGGCAGCTATTTCACCTAACTTTTTCTCCTCCCACTCTCCCGCATCCCAAAACTCAGGAAAGCGCAACTTAGGTAAATTATTCATACGCCCCCAACCCCGAAATTTCTCGCCCCTGCGCCAGCTTGTGCAATAACGGAATCAAATCCTCCATCAACGCCAATTCTTTTTTCGTGCGAGCCTTCCAGCCCAACTCCAAGGGAGCCAGCAGGTCACTTAATTGTTCCCCATCGAATATCATTCGCTGCATGATGCCATCTACAAAAGTTTGCAACGCCGCAGCCTCCAGCCCATGCTTCGTGGCAATATCCGCTAGTTCACGAGCGCTCTTTTCTGCCTTAAACCGCTCATAGCCCTGACGGATCGCCTTTTCGTCTAAACCCTTACCCACTTGTAGCGTGTTGATATAGGCCCTAATATCCTCGCGATCGTCCATAAACTTTGCATCGGACAGGATCAAGCCGATCAACTCATCATGGGTCATCTTCTGCTTACCCGGTTGCTCCTGAGTATAACGAGCCAACAGCCCCATGATGTAGTCATAATCAATCACCGCCGAAGCAAACAGCACAAACTCAAAATCCAATTGCTGCACTTCCGAACTAGCCGCGCTACCACCTTTGTCCTGCTGCGACTTCAAGCGCTGGGCAGTATCCAGATACACACCCCGAAACGCTTGTAACTGCTCTGGGGAAATCACCCGATCAATGACTTCCTTGTTTTCCAGCGTGAGATCGGTGTATTGGTCAATCTGGGTCTTAAGGCGTTGCACCTCCTTAAACAAGTTAAGGAACTGCCCACGCGCCGCATCGCCCTTGAGGTTGGGTACTTCTTCCGGCGCAGCAGCCAAGCCTTGAGATTGCATGAACTGGTTGAGTGTTTTAACCGCTTTTTCAAATTTAGCGATCGCGATCGGAGCCGAATCAACCAGCCAGATTTCCTTGGCTTTCTCCTGAAACTCCCCCGAAAATAGCTTGATAGCATCATCCACAGCCTTCTGCTGCTGACGAAAATCGAGAACATTGCCATAGGGCTTAGTGTCATTTAGCACGCGATTGGTGCGGGAAAAAGCCTGAATCAGCCCGTGATATTTCAAATTTTTGTCTACATAAAGCGTATTCAGGTATTTAGAATCAAACCCCGTCAGCAACATATCCACCACGATCGCCACATCGATCTTATGGGCAGGAGGTAAGTCCTGATTGGGATATTGCTGATCCTTGATGCGTTTTTGCACATCCTGATAATACAGGTCAAAGGTGTTGATGTCGTGATTGGTTCCATAGCGGGTGTTGTAATCAGCCATGATCGCCTTCAGCGCCGCCTTCTTTTCGTCAGGGGCGTCTTGGTTATCAGCCTTTTCTTGAGGTAAATCTTCCTGAATCTGCTGCACGTCCTTGTTGCCTTCGGCGGGTGGTGAAAACACACAGGCAATATTCAGAGGCTGGAAAGTGCTGTCTTCGGTTTGTTTTTTGCCTTGGATTTCCTTAAACAAGCGATGGTATTCGATCGCATCGTTGATGGAGCTTGTAGCGAGAATGGCGTTGAACTTGCGCCCACCAGTTGCAGCATCGTGCTTGGACAGCACCGCTTCGACGATCGCTTTCTTAGCTAGGGCTTCCCCCGGCTTAGGCGGATTCTTGCCTTCGGGCTTGTAATAGTCGATGTGAAAGCGCAGAACGTTGCGGTCTTCGATGGCATCGGTGATCGTATAGGCGTGCAGTTCCTTCTGGAAGATGTCTTCTGTCGTTTTGTAGGAAGCTTGTTCTCCTTCAATCTTTTGATAGCTGGCGTTTTGCTCAAAAATGGGCGTACCAGTAAAGCCGAATAGCTGAGCATTGGGAAAAAATTCCTTGATCGCCTTGTGGTTGTCGCCAAATTGAGATCGATGGCATTCGTCAAAGATGAAGACAATACGCCTTTGACGGAGCGGCTCCAGCCGTTGCTTGTAGTTGCGCTTATTGCCAGCATCCAGCGCCAGACCGAGCTTCTGGATAGTGGTGACGATTACCTTATCGGCGTAATCATCGGAGAGCAGTCGCTGCACCAAGGTTTCGGTATTGGTGTTTTCTTCGACGCAGCCTTCCTGAAACTTGTTGAACTCTTCCCGCGTTTGGCGATCGAGATCCTTGCGATCGACCACGAACAGGCATTTTTCAATGTCTGGGTTGTCCTTGAGCAGCGTCGATGCCTTAAAAGATGTGAGCGTCTTACCGCTACCAGTGGTGTGCCAGATGTAGCCATTACCGCAGTTCTGATGAATGCACTCTACAATCGCCTTAACAGCATAAATCTGATAGGGCCGCATCATCATCAGCTTTTGCTCGCTGGCCACCAGCACCATATAGCGGCTGATCATTTGTCCCAGCGTACATTTAGCCAAAAACGTCTCGGCGAAACTATCAAGATGGGTAATTTTTTTGTTGTCTTTGTCAGCAAATTGGTAAAGCGGCAGAAATCGCTCTTCTGCGTTAAAGCTAAAGTGACGGCTGTTGTTATTAGCAAAGTACCAAGTATCGCTGCGATTGCTGACGATGAACATTTGCAGGAAGCAGAGCAGGGTTTTGCCGTAGCCATTGCCGGGGTCGTTTTTGTAATCGACAA
>JBIKYI010000312.1:0-4408 GCA_044355355.1 Limnothrix sp.
AGAGATGATTCTGCTTTTCCCCACGAAAACCATTTTTCCGAATATGCTCGGAGTGACATTCTGGACAGTTCATTTTTTCTTCAATTCTATCTTTCCTCTTCTACTTCACCAACGCCGAAAATTCAACCAATCAACGGAGCAGGGCAAAGGGGTTGGTCGAGTGGAAGTTTCAGCGGCAGTGATTGAAGCTCAGATAACTAAATTGCTGAAAGGTGTTGGTGGAATTTTGGGACGAGCGAAGCAAAGTGCGGGGGACATTGCGGGGATGGAACTTCAGGAAGTAGAGCTTTCTGTTTCGATTAATGCGGCAGGAGAGGTCAGTCTATTGGGAATTGGTGGTACTCAAGCGGGTGTAGAAGGGGCAATTACTCTAAAATTTGGGAAGCCGGATTAGTCATAAACCAATTATGTGCCCCATAGTCTGTAGGGGTTTAACATGTTAAACCCCTACCAAAAATCTAATTAACTAAAGTTTTATTGTGCTGTTATGCCTCGAAATGTGGCGATCGCCATCGGTGTAAATCATTATCAATACGAAAACTCGCTTCAGTTTGCGGGGAATGATGCCAAGGCGATGCGGTCTTATCTCCAAGGGATTGGGTTTGAGGAAGTGCTGCTCTATACCGATGACGAGGAAGGTTATCATCCGGAACTGACAAATCTCATCATTGGGCTTGACCGTATTTCGAAGACGGTGCGCCTAGAAAAGGATGATAGTTTGTGGTTCTTTTTTAGTGGTCATGGGGGTCGGCAAGGGGGCAGAGATTTTCTATTACCGACGAATGGTTATTCACAAAATTTAGAGCGTACTGCGATCGCCATTGAGGATGTTGTTAGGGCTTTGGCACAATGTGGCGCGGGTAATCTGGTGATGATTTTGGATGCTTGCCGAAATGTGATCCCGGAGCATGGCAAAGGTAGTCAGCAAACGATTGAATTGGTGAAGCAAGCGGGCATCATTACGCTGTTTTCTTGTAAGCCAGGTCAAAAATCCTATGAATTACCTGATGTTCAACAAGGAGCTTTTACCTATGGGTTATTGCGGGCGCTAGAGGGGGAATATCATCCAAATCGCTGTAATGTGTTGCAACTGAGTGAGTATTTGCGCCAAATTGTTCCGGCTCTTGTTGCGGAAAAGCTTAATGCTCAACAATCTCCCTATGTCATCGCTGAACCTGTGGAGAAGGCGATGCAAATGTTGTTGCCACTACCGCAAAAAGTCGAACCAGTGCCAGTGCCGGATATTCCAGAGGATACGAACCAATCAGCATCAGGGAAGTCGGCAGGGAGTCATGTTGGTGCTTTGATGCGGGAGGCGTTTCGTGCAACTCAGCGACAGGACTGGGAAGAGGCAAAGCAATTATGGGAACGGGTTTTATTTGAGGCTCATGATCCAGAAGATCGGAAGTTGGCTTTAGAACAGCGGGATTATGCGAGTAGTCAGCAATCTGTCTCAGTGGAAGAGGAGCAAAAAAAGCTAGAGCTTGAGCGGGAACGTCAAGGGCAGGCAGCAGAGGCGGAACGGCAACGGCTAGAAAAATTACGGAGTGAAGAACGTCAGCAGCTAGAAGTTATCCGGATGAGGGAACGACGTGAGCAGGAGGAAGCGAAGATAAAGGCAGAGGCAAGCCTACCAAAGTCCTTTGTGGAGGATCTGGGGAATGGGGTGAAGCTGGAAATGATCCTGATTCCGAAAGGCAGCTTCATGATGGGTTCTGTGGATGGTGATAATGATGAAAAGCCCCAACATCGAGTAGAAATTACGCAAGAATTCTATATTGGCAAATATCAAATCACTCAGGGGCAATGGCAAGCGGTGACGGGGAATAATCCATCTTGGTTCCAGAAGGGTGGTGATTATCCAGTGGAGAGAGTTTCATGGGATGACTGCCACGAGTTTTTAGAGAAATTAAATCAAAAAGCAAGAAAAAGATATCGCCTACCCAGTGAAGCGGAGTGGGAATACGCCTGCCGTGCGGGCACAACTACAAGATATTACTTTGGGGATGATGAAAAGCAGTTAGGGGAATATGTTTGGTTTGAGGGAAATTCTGGTTCTCGAACCCATCCTGTCGGACAAAAGAAGCCGAATCAATTTGGGTTATACGATATGCATGGGAATGTGTGGGAGTGGTGTGAGGATAGCTGGGAAGATAACTACAAAGTATCAAGAAGTCAAAAACCCTTTGTAAATTCCAGTAGCCTTCGTGTCATTCGCGGTGGCTCTTGGTACGCCCTTCCGAGGCTTTGCCGCTCTGCGAATCGTTACAACCTTTCGCGCGCTCTCAGGTACTACGACGTCGGTTTCCGGGTGGTTTGTTCCCTCCCAGGGTAGCCCTTAGCGCTCTTGCCCTTAGCCCTCGCGCATTTTTTCCCAGATCCCCGACTTCTTTAAGAAGTCGGGGATCTGAACCTCGCGCCTGCACCTATTCATCAAGCATTAAGCCCCGAATTTGAGGTGATGCCGATAGACTTTCATCCTCAAGGAAAGACCGATATTCATCCGCAGAAATGAGCTGAGATTTAAGGATTTCCATATTGGGCAAAGTCCCATTTCTCAAGCCAGCATACTCCTGATAACTCGAAAACTCCCAATCCCCCGCCGACTGAACTAAGCCAGCCTTTACCGGATTGAGATGAATATATTTCACCAAATGCACCAAATAGGCTGGCTCCGTGACATGAATCGCCTGAAACCGTCCCTGAAATAACGAACCCACCCGCTCAAACCGTTTATTAATCGCCTTCGTATATGCCAGAGATAACCCCTTCATTCCTGCCGATAAATCCGTTTCCCGCAGCCGCACCAAAAGATGATAATGATTTGGCATGAGGCAATAGGCGAGAATTTCAATATTTCTGATGATGAGATGTTGGCGCACCAACCGCAGAAAGTGGAGATAGTTTTCCCGCTCAAAAAATATCAATTGGCGATTATTGCCACGGTTATAGACGTGGTAGATGCCATCTTTGATAAAAGGCATTGAGCGTTGCGGCATTATGATTCCCAGATCTTCCAGATCCCCGACTTCTTGAAGAAGTCGGGGATCTATTTTTATTATTTCAAATATAGATAGTAACGGTAATCTTTGTCTTAGATCTCAGTCCAGCTATGATTTATGGAAAAAATATCAACCATTGGGCAATAATTCCGTTAGACTAAGCAAATAAAACATTTAGCCAAATTTATGTATTTCAATGAATCGTAATTTCTGGATCATTGCCCTAATTTCATTTATCAACTCCCTCAGTTTTACGATTCTGATTCCCGTCATTTATTTGTATGGTAAACAATTTCATTTAACGGATTTTCAGACCAGCTTTTTATTCGCCATTTATTCCATTGCGCAGTTTTTTGCGACCCCAGTGATCGGTAAATTATCAGATCGCTTTGGTCGTAAACCGTTGCTGATTTTGAGTTTAACCGGAACCGTTGTTGCGAATTTAATTGCGGGTAATGCCACCAGTGCGATCGCCCTGTTTTTTGCCCGTTTTCTTGATGGGATCACTGGGGGAAATGCCGCCGTTGCCCAAGCCGTGATTTCCGATGTGACAACCCCGGACAACCGTGCAAGAGCTTTCGGGATAAACGGTGCAGCCTTTGGTTTAGGATTCATTCTGGGTCCCGCGATCAGTTTACTTGCCCAGAAATGGTCTGTTTATACGCCCCTAGGTGAATCCTTTGGGGCTTCCTTTTTTGTCTCCGGGATCATTGCGGCGATCGCCTTGATCATCACCATTTTTGGCTTACCCGAAACATTGAAAACAAAAGCCAAAAAAGCCCAGAACATTTTTGATATTGGCTTAGACAATCTGATTAAAGGATTATTTATGCCAAAAATTGGTCTATTACTCATGATTAATTTTCTGACAGGCATGACCTTTACCCTCTTTACTTTTGCTTTTCAGCCCTATTTCCTCATTGTCCTAAAACAAAATAGTGATGCCCTTGCCTTGATGTTTTTAATCTTTGGAACCTTGGGAGTGATCATGCAAACTCTCGGCGTTTCTAAGCTACTCAAACGTTTTCAAGTGGTGCAAATTTTATTCTTAGGACTATTAATCCGTAGTCTTTCCTTTGTGATGATGCCCCTCTGGGAAAACATTCATTATTTTGTCATTGTCGCTATTTTCTTCTCTATTTTTAATTCCCTAGTGCAGCCGATGATTAGTGCTTTAATCTCCCTAAATGCCACCCCAGAAGAACAAGGTTTGGTCTTGGGTTTAAACTCTTCCTACCTCAGTATTTCGAACGCCTTTGGTCCCGTGATTGCCGGATTAATTGTGAATCAAGACTATCCTAAATCCTATGGCTACCCACTCTATGTCGCTGGTATTTGTACCTTTGGCGTGTTGAGTTTTGCTTTTATCAAGCGCAAAAATTATCTATCCTCTCCCTAAATTGACG
>JBIKYI010000139.1:0-6757 GCA_044355355.1 Limnothrix sp.
GCATGAGGGTCTGATTGATTTGTCGTAATTTCTATCAAACCCTCTTCTCCTCTTCTTTTCCAGTCTTTTGTCCTAGTAGTTAGATTCCAGCCCTAGAACGCTTCATCCAATACGATCGCAAATCAGGCTTTTTTGGCAGTGCCATCCTCAGCCACATCGCCGCCGGACTAGGCACAATGCTCAACCAAGACGGTCAAATTCGCCTAATTCTCGGTTATCAACTTAATTCCCAAGATGTCGTCGCCATCAAAAAAGGTTATGAACTCAGGGAGGCGATCGCCCAACGACTAGATGCAGACCTTACCCCACCCGACAACTTTGCCCAACTCCATCACTTTGAAATCTTATGATCAGGCGATCGCCCTCGAACCCACCAGAGAAGCCGAACTTTACCGCGAAGTCAGTGATTATGTCCGCAACTTCTATCGCCTCGCCCAAAAGGAAAACCGCAAAGCATTAGGGTTTCTCATGACCCTTTACCGTAAACGTCTTACCAGCTCTTTCTATGCCATCCGCGCATCCCTCGCCCGTCGCCTAGAAGCCCTAGAAAAGCACCAAGGCAATGGTTTAACCGATGACGATTACCTCGAACTCGAAGATCAAGACGATACAATCCTTGACGGACTCGAAAGTTTTTTTGAACCGGTTCATCCCCAAGAAATCGAAAAATTAGAAGCCTTACTCCGCCGATTTGAACATACCGGAGAAGATACTAAATTTTGCCATTTACTCGCTATTCTTCGGCAAGAATTATCACAACGAGAAAGTGCCATTATTTTCACCCAATACACAGATACCCTTGATTTTATACGGGGAGAATTACAACAAATTTATGGCACTCAAGTCGCTTGTTATTCCGGTCGTGGTGGAGAAAAGTTAACTCCAAATAATTCAAATCAAAATGATTGGTTTACTGTCCCAAAAGAACAAATTAAACGAGAATTTCGAGAAGGAAAAATCAAAATTTTACTCTGTACAGAATCCGCCAGTGAGGGCTTAAACCTGCAAACCTGCGGTGTTCTCATTAACTACGATATGCCGTGGAACCCCATGCGCGTTGAACAAAGGATTGGACGCATTGATCGGATTGGACAGGTTTACGCAACCGTCACCGTTCACAACTTCTACTACGACGGTACAGTGGAAGCCAAAGTCTACAAAAAATTGCGCGATCGCATCCATGCATTTTCATCCGTGGTGGGCAGTCTCCAACCGATTTTGGCAAAAGTTCCCACCTACATCGAACGGGCAACCATGAGCGCAGATCCAGCAGAGGAAGATGTTTTACTTTCCGAATTTGATCAAATCCTCGAAGCCCCACCGCTCCAAGTCACCCTTGATGACATGATCACCATGGATGTCGAAGCTGATATTGCCAACATCAGGCGATCGCGCCCCCCATCCCCCATCCTCTGGCAAGACCTCGAACAATGGTTAACCCAATCCCCCAGCCTCCGACAACGAGGGATTAGTTTTGAACAAAAAGACGATCAACAATGGTTACTTCGCCAAAATACCCAAGAGTACCGAGTCACCTTTAACCCAGAAATTTTTGATAACCATACCTCCTCACGACTTCTGACTAAAGGCGATCCACTGCTCGATCAACTCATCCATCACATCACCCCGCAGAAGTAAGTCTAGATATCTCGAAATCTGGATACCTTAATTCTTAAAATCGATAAATAAGAACTCTTCACTCAGGCGATCGCCCAAAACTAAGCCAACATCAATTTTCAGGCAATAATGTCGCCATAAGTCCAGATATCTACCTTTATTGACATCTCAATATCCAAAGATGTAGAATTATATAATATCTACACAATTAAAGTCATGGTTAAAACCTGCTCTACCCTCTCCCTCTCTGGAGGACAAGGAAAAACAACTGTCATTTTTTTCTTGTCATTAATGCTGGCTAAACATGGCAAAAATGTTTTAGTGATTGACGCAGATCCTCAATGCAACCTGACCTTTTACCTCAACCATGAAGTCAAACCCACAGAGCCGAGTCTGCTAGAAGTCCTCAACAAAACTGTCACCGTCGAAGATGGCATTTATGAAACTCAATTTAAAAATTTATTTTTAATCCCCGCAGATCGAGGCTTATTTAAAGTTTCAGATTTTTTAAGTAGTAGTGGAGCTGGTGCTTTTATTCTCAAACAAAGATTACGATCAGTAATGAATCTTTTTGACTATGTTTTAATCGACGTACAACCTTCCCGATCACAAATTTGTCTCAGTGCAGTTGGCGCATCTGATTATGTCCTAATTCCAGTCGAAGCAAACGTCAAAGGCGTTAACTCCTTAATAGATACCTTGGACTTCCTTAAAGAGCAATCTGATCTAGAGGCATTTAACGGCAAAATTCTCGGCGTTATACCATTTCGAGATCGATGGATTGGCAACACTCAAACATTAGAAGGAAGAGAAAATATTGAAGCCATGCAAGAATTTTTAGAAGCCATCCCAATCCTACCTTCAATCCGAGAATCAGAACAATTCAAAAAAGCAATACGTCAAGGCAAACTACTCGAAGAACTTGGCTTTATTGACTTGCAATACCCCTTTGAAAAAATCATGGAGATCCTTGAAAATGAGTGATGCTTTAGAACGATTAAAAAATAGAAAAAAGCCTCAAGTTACAACACGAGATAGTTCCATAGAGTCCCATCCTTCAGACACCATTGAGATTGATCAGGATGAATCTCAAGCAAATCTCAGCACAATAACATCTACACTTACAGATACTTTTAACTCTGGATATCTAGATATTGAGAATTTAGAACTAGACAAAATAAGGGATGATCAGCAACATTCAGATCTCAGTATCCACGAGAAACAGAACCATACAGCCCAAGTTAAGATATCTACACATCTAGATACCTTGAAATCTACAACACCAGATGTGCAAATCTCTGAAACTCCAGATATGCCGACCAAACAAACCACAATCAGATTAGAAGTCAATTTAAGTAGCCGATTAACTCATCTTGCTAACAACACAGGGTTATGTAGAGAAGCCATTATTGAATCGATGTTTGAATATATGGAAACCCATGGAGAAGCACAAGAGATAATCCTTCAAGAAGCACAAGAAAAAAATTCTATGCGCCAACAAATTGCAAACTATAAAAGAGCAAAATCTATGATGAAAAAATTCATGTGATTCCTATGGGCATCTCAATAGAGAATTTAAGCAAGAATTTTATCTACTAAATTTCAATATTATAATGCCCTAAAGAATCAGACAATAGCTTCAGATCACAACCATTTTTTAAACTATGAGTTGCATGGGAATGCCTTAAATAATGGGGTGAAATTTGGAGATCTTGTCTCCTACCTAATTCTTTTATGATACGGTAAACTTGCACTCTAGAAAGTTTACCAGCATTATTTTTTTTCGACTACTGAAGGCATATTGAGAATCTTGTCTTTACCCCGTGTTGCTATTGCCGCGATCGCCCTCATGTTTTATCTTTGTGGCCATAATAGGTGATCGCCGTGCAAATTTTTCGTATAAAGGGTAATCCTGAGCGATTTGCTGTTCTTTAAAACAGATTCCTCCATCACATCTTAGTCTCAGCAACGGAATCACCATTGGCGATCGCCTATTTTGTCTGTCGAAAGAGAAGCTTACGATAATGCTCTGCTCTATGTCCTCATGGGCGGTATTACTTAGAGACTTCTACCCCATGATTTTCCTAAATGGCAAACGGTCTATTACCATTTAGATGTGTTTTTAGGACATGAACAATGATTTGTGATGTACAGTTTATTCAAATAACCTATACAGTAAAATACTGCTATTACAGATTGGATAAGTATTCCAAGTGAAATTGGTTGGCTATGTACGGGTGAGTTCGGAGGGTCAGCGGGAAAATACCTCGCTTCCGGAGCAGATGAGGCGGATTCAGGCTTATTGTGATGCCTATGGTCATGAGTTAGTGCATCTATATCAAGAAGTGGGTAGTGGCAAAAATACTGAAGATCGTCCCCAATTTCTCGCGGCGATGGATCATGTCGCAATGGATGCTGATGGGATTATTGCGATTAAGTTGGATCGGATTGCGCGGAACTGTCGGGATGTGTTGACCCTTGTGGAAGATATTTTGCAGCCGAATAATAAAGTTTTAGTATTGCTGGATCTGAATGTCGATACGTCAACTTCGATGGGAAAGATGGTGTTAACAATGATGGCTGCGGTGGCAGAATTAGAGCGATCTCAAATTAGTGAACGGACGCAAGGTGGACGGAAGGCGAAGGCAGAAAAAGGTGGATATGCTTATGGTGCGCCTGCGTTTGGATTTAAATCTGTGGATAGAGAGTTAGTCATTCAACCGGATGAAATAGAAGTGATTGATGTGATTCGTCGGCATCATAAGTCGGGTAAAAGTTTACGAAAAATTGCTGATTATTTAAATCAGAATGGCTATAAATCTAAGCGTGGTGAACGGTGGCAACATACCAGTGTGAAATGTGTTCTAGATCGACTTTCTGCTAAATAAAAAATTATAAAAAAGTTCAGAAAGTAGAGTTCTCTCACTTAAATATCTGTATGAATCCGAATCCCTAACTGTGGTCTATTAAGATTGCGAGTTGCCACACATACATCTCGCATTTTATCTATGGGCTATTGGAGCAGAGTCAGAGCATTTTGAACTTTTTCTAGTCCTTTGTAAGCCATGGAGGTATGTGGGTGTTCTGCTCCAAGATTACGGTTAGCGATATCTAGCGCCTCTGAATATAAACTAATTGACTCAGCGTACTTTTTTTGAACTTGGTAAAGAAAGGCTAAATTGTTTAGATTCAACACAAGATCTGGGTGGTTGTTTCCCAGATATTTTCGTTTCAGCTTTAATGCTTGAAGGTATAGAGACTCAGCCTCTTCGTAACGTTCTTGCCTGTAGTAAAGACTAGCGAGATTGCTCTGGATCTGGGGGATTTGAGGATGATCTTTATCAAAGGTTCGCTGAACAATATTTAGTGCCTCTATATAGATTTCCTCGGCTTCCGCATAACGCCCTTGATTTGTGTATAAATTTGCTATGTTACCTAGGTTAGCTACAATCGTTGGATGATGTTTACCTAAACAGGAAGTGAAAACTTCTAAAGCCTTAATGTATAAAGGTTCAGCTTGATCTATATTTTTTTTAGCACAATATACTGATGCCAAATTATTGAGGCTGTAAGCAACTTCTATATGATTCTCTCCCAACATTTTCTGTCTGATTTCCAGGACTTTTATGAATACTGCTTCCGCTTGATCATATTTTCCTTGGGCATAGTAGATTCCACCCAAATTACTCTGACAAAGAGCAATCATTGGGTGGGCATCTTCAAATAATGTCTTGAAGATTGTAAGGGCTTTCTGGTAATACTTTTCCGCTTTCTGATAGTTGCCCTGAAGTCGATACAGTTCCGCTAGGTTATTGAGTAAAACTGCTACATCAGGATGGTTTTGTCCAAACTGGGATTTTAAGACAGCGAAGGACTTCAAATATAGGATCTCGGCTTTACCATAACGCCCCTGCAAATCGTAAAGCTTAGCTAAGTTGTTCCAACTGATGGCAAGGTCAGTATGATGTTCACCGAGTTTTTCTTGTTGAATAGCGATCGCCTGTTGATAAAGCGGTTCAGCTTCCCCATAACGCCCCTGAGCCACATACAGTTCGGCGAGATTATTCAAGTTCAGGGCAACCGTAGGATGAGACCCTCCTAAAAAGCGACGGTGTTGGGCGATCGCCTGTTGGTAAAGCGGTTCTGCTTCCCCATAACAGCTTTGTAGTTTGTAGAGGTTGGCTAAGTTATTCAGGTTGGCGGCAATGCTGGGATGTTCATCGCCTAGGAGAGCTTGGGCGATCGCCAAGGCTTGCAAAAACAACTGCTCAGATTCTTCGTAGGCTCCCTGTTCCCGGTAGAAGACCGCTAGGTTATTCAGAATGGTGGCGACGGTGGGATGCTGTTCGCCAAAGTTCCGCGCAATATTACCGAGGGCTTGTAAGTAACAATCTTGGGCTTCAGCGTAACGACCCTGGGTTTGGTACAGATCTCCCAGGTTATTCAAGGTCGTACCGACTTGGGGATGCTCCTCTCCCAAGAGGGTGATGAATTGGGCTTTGGCTTGTAGGAACAACTGTTCGGCTTCTGCTAAGTCGCCTTGGTATTGGCGCAGAACAGCGAGGTTATTCAAACAAACAGCGACATACAGATGCTCTTGCCCCAGATTTTGAATGTAGAGGGCGAGGGATTGGCGATACAGCGGTTCGGCTTTGCTCAAATGACCTTGAGCTTGGGTGCTGGCAGCCAAGTTATTGAGGCTGGATGCGACTTCTAGATGGTCATCACCTAATCGCTGGCGAACAATGGCTAAGCACTGATGATGCCAGTGAGTTGCTGCGGTGAATTCCCCTTGGGCTTCATAGAAGTTGCCCAGACTGTTGAAGGGGTAGATAAAGTCATCGTTAGTCAACCAATCCTGAAAGTGATTGGCGGTTTCGATAATGTGGGGAATTAGGGGAGCTAGGGTGGTGACTTGTTGGCGATCGACTGATTTTGGGATGGTGCTGGCTTGAGTGGCGATCGTACTAGCAAAGGCTTGTTTGAGATGTTTCGCTTCAGTGTTTTGTTTTATATATCGCCAATTCAAATTTGAAGTGCAACACCTAGGGTCTTTCTGAAGAGGGACTCATAAGGATATTCTGATGTTAAGTAAAACAATAAGAAATCCCTATGAGTTACACCCATTTTAGCATCTCAG
>JBIKYI010000140.1:0-6734 GCA_044355355.1 Limnothrix sp.
CCTGTTGATAGCCAGTATTATCCAAGCATTTTAGATGAACTGCATTTGATCGATTTTACAGATCAGATTCATACCCACAAGTTTCAGGACAGTCTGGATAACCTACTCAAGCTCATTGACCATGATAGTTATTACCATGAACGCCACAAATATTTATTAGCCAAGGCTCTGCGCTGGCAGGAACAGCGGAAGATTGAAAGCATTCTGCTGCGGGGTCATATTCTCCAAGCCTATGAGGATTTGCTCAAGGTCTCGAATCAGCGGCAACATCAACAATTTACGGCGCTCCAGCAAGAATATTTGGAGGATAGTTCGCGGCGGGCAACGAGTACGGATATTGAGGTATTTCTGTCCTATGCGTCGGAGGATTTAGATTTCGCGATTAAGCTGAATGAAACGCTGGAATTTCAGGGTAAAAGTACTTTTTTTGCTTATAAGCATGTGGATTTGTCGGCGGAGTCCTATCCGATTATTGATCAGGGGATTGTCAATGCGAGTAATTTTCTGCTGATTATTTCGCCGGATTCGTTGAAATCCACGTTTTGTCTGGAGCAGTTAGAAAGGGCGAGTAAGTTACGGAAACGTATTTTGGGGATTTTGTATCGTCCGGCGGATCCCAAGCGTATTAGTGAGGTTTGTCCTGAGGATCATTGTCTGGATTTTAGTCGGGGCAGTTTTGATTTTTATACGGATTTTAGTCAGCTTATTCGTCTGTTGGATACGGATAAGGCCCATGTGCAAACCCATACGAAATGGTTGCAACGGACGGAGGAATGGTTGCAACAGAATAAGACGCGGGATCTATTGTTGCGGGGGAATGAGTTGGCGATCGCCCAATATTGGTTAAAGGACGCGGAGGAAACCAAGAAACGACCGGAGCCAACGGCGGAACAACGGGCTTTTATCCATGCCAGTTTTGTGGAAAGTCAGAAAAATATCCGTCGTCAAAAACTACTTTTTGCGGCGGTGAGTGTGGGCTTTGTGGTGTCTACGATCTTGGGCATCATTGCCCGTGAAAAGTCCTATAAGGCGGCGGTGAGTGAACTGGGGGCTGTGATTAATACGTCGAATGTGTTGTTTTCCTCCAACAATGAGCTAGATGCTTTTGTGGAGGGCATGAAGGCTTGGCGTAAATCTAAGATGATGCACCTCAATGAGAAGGATCTCCATCTAATTGAGGATATTAATCAGGCTATTAGTCAGTCGGTCTATCAGTTAAAGGAATCGAATCGTCTAAGTGACCATCAGGCAGCGGTTCATGCGGTGGACTATAACTCTGATGGTACATTGCTGGTTTCGGGGAGTGCAGATAAGACGATTAAGGTCTGGTCTGAGGATGGGCAATTACTGCAAACTTTGGGACAGGTCGGCCCGATCAATAAGGGTCACACGGCGGAAGTGAATACGGTGGTATTTAGTCCGGATGATCAACTCATTATTTCGGGGAGTGCGGATAAGACGATTAAACTCTGGCGGCGGGATCGGGAGGGTCAATATCAGTTTCTGAAGACAATTCATGGTTGTTTTACTGATCGTCCCTGCGATCGCCACACAGATGCGATTAGTGATGTTGTGTTCAGTCCCGATGGTCGTTTCTTTGCCTCCGCCAGTGAGGATCACACCATTAAACTCTGGAGTGTCCAGGGGGAATATCTCAGCACCGTGGGCACAGCAAATCCCGCCTCCCAACACCAAGCGGCAGTGAATGATCTGGTCTTTAGTCCCAAGGGCGATCGCCTCATTTCCGCCAGCGACGACAAAAGCATTAAAATTTGGCAAAAAAATCCCACAACAGGCGAATTTACCCTCCAAAAGACCATCCCAGGCTGTAGCAGCGACGAAGGCTGCGATGGACATACCGATAACGTCAAGGGAGTCACCATCAGTCCCGATGGCAACTTGATTATCTCCGCCAGCGATGATAAAACCGTCAAAATTTGGCGAGCCGATGGCACATTACTCCATACCCTCATCGGACACCTTGACGAAGTGGAAGCTGTGGCAATGGACAACATCGATGGACAAGGCAGAATGATCGCCTCCGTCAGCCGCGACAAAGTCATTAAGCTCTGGGATCTGAACGGTTCCCTCATCAGCACTTTGCCCGGTCATAAGGGACGTATTTATGATGTCGTCTTTAAACCCAACCAGGCGGCGATCGCCTCCGGTAGCCGCGACAAAACCATCAAACTTTGGCAACTCAACAACAAAATTATCACCCGCTTCTACGGACATACCGGGCGAGTCTACGACGTAATCTTCAGCCCCGACGACCAACTGATCGCCTCCGCCGGACGGGACAAAACCATCAAACTCTGGAATCGCCAAGGAAAACTCCTGAGAACCTTCCCCGAACATACCGACCCCAATAACATCATCGGACATACCGATGCCATCGAAAAACTAACCTTTAGCCCAGACGGTAAACTGATCGCCTCCGCCAGTTGGGACAAAACCATCAAAATCTGGAAAGTCACCGGAGAACTCCTGAGAACCATCCCCAAACATACCGAAGAAGTCTACGGCATCGCCTTTACCCCCGACGGTAAAAACATTGCTTCCTTGAGTGCCGACCGCACCCTACGTATATGGGATTTACAGGGCAACCAGATCCAAAGCATTGATCTCCATGGCAGTCAAGTTTACGATCTCCAATTTAGTCACGATGGTCAATTCCTCCTTCTTGCCATTGACACCAATATTCAAACCCTAGAACGCAATCCAGGCGAGGCGAATACCTATCGACTGGGGCGAAAAATCGGCAACTGTCAGATTCTGGATACGAACTGCCATGCCCATGAAGACGATATCGAAGAAGTGACGATCAATGCCGATAGCACCCTCATTGCCACCGCGAGTCGCGATAGTACCGTGAAAGTCTGGGATCTCGAAGGATATAATCTCTATACCCTCTGGGGTCATGAAGGGGAATTAGAGGGGGTGAACTTTAGCGCTGATGGTCAAAAGCTGGTTTCCGCTAGCCGTGATGGAACCCTCGTCATTTGGGAAAATCTACCGGATGTTGCCCTGATCCGCCAAGAATTAGCCAAGCATAATCAGCCCATTAATTATGGTGATTTCAAGCCTGAAAGCCACGACGATAAGTTTATGCGCTCCTCCGGTGAAACCGTTAAAGGGAAGGTCTTGAGGGGTCACCAGGCGGAGGTCTATGCAGGGGTTTTTAGTTCGGATGGCAAAACTTTAGTTTCTGCGAGTGCGGATCAAACGGTGATTCTCTGGGATCTGCATCTGGCGCTGAATGCTAATCGTCTGATTAATTATGGTTGTGCTTGGACGAAGAACTACTTGACCCATGGGGACTTGGTGCAAAATACTGCCCTGGAGAAAAAACTCTGTGATGATCTTCCGCCTGATTAGTTCCCTGATTAGTTATCTTAAGCTGTCATTTGCTGACAAACTGCGTTCGCTTATGGTCTAAGATTTACCGTGAGTTATCGATTGAGATTTTCTGCGGGAGTAGAGAAGTTATGACGGAAGCAAAAAAAACATGGAGCGATCGCTTTGAGAGTTCTCTTCATCCGGCGATCGCCGTGTTTAATGCCAGTATTGGGTTTGACATCGAGCTAATTGAATATGACATCACGGGTTCCGTTGCCCATGCCAAGATGTTGGCTCACACTGGTATTATTTCTCCCGAAGAAGGTGAAACCCTTGTCCAAGGTTTGGAGCAAGTTCGTCAGGAATACCGCGATGGTCAGTTAAACCCTGGCATTGAGGATGAGGATGTGCATTTTGCTGTGGAAAAAAGACTCACGGCGATCGTCGGGGATGTGGGCAAAAAACTCCACACTGCCCGCTCCCGCAATGACCAAGTGGGCACAGATATCCGCCTTTATCTCCGGGATCAGATTACGACGATCCAAGCTCAACTGAAAGCGTTTCAACAGGCACTCCTCAGCCACGCCGAAAACCATGTAGAAACCTTGATTCCTGGCTATACCCACCTGCAACGGGCACAACCGATCAGCCTTGCCCACCATTTGATGGCATATTTCCAGATGGCGCAACGGGATTGGGAACGGTTGGATGATGTTTACAAACGCACCAATATGTCGCCCCTCGGTTGTGGTGCTTTGGCAGGAACGACTTTCCCCATCGATCGCCATTACAGTGCCTCCTTGCTGAACTTTGACCGGGTGTATCAAAACAGTCTGGATGGGGTGAGCGATCGCGATTTTGCCATCGAATTTTCAGCGGCGGCGAGTTTGATCATGGTGCACCTCAGCCGGATGTCCGAGGAAATGATTTTCTGGGCATCAAAAGAATGTAGCTTTATTACCCTGAATGATAGCTGTGCCACGGGTTCCAGCATTATGCCCCAAAAGAAAAACCCCGATGTACCGGAATTAATCCGGGGTAAAAGTGGCAGGGTTTTCGGGAATTTGCAGGCGTTGCTCGTGCTGATGAAGGGTTTGCCCTTGGCGTATAACAAAGACCTCCAGGATGATAAAGAGAGTCTCTTTGATACGGTCAAAACGGTGCAGGGTTGTCTGGAAGCAATGACGATTTTGCTGTCGGAGGGGATTGAATTTCAGTTGCCTCGCCTGGAGGAAGCGGTGAATGAAGATTTCTCGAATGCGACGGATGTGGCGGATTATCTGGCGAGTAAGGGGGTTCCTTTCCGGGAAGCCTATAATCTCGTGGGCAAGGTGGTTAAAACCAGTATTGCGGCGGGTAAGTTGCTCAAGGATTTGACGATGGAGGAATGGCTGGCGCTCCATCCAAAGTTTGAAAGTGATATCTATGAGGCGATCGCCCCCAGACAGGTAGTGGCTGCCCGGAATAGTTATGGCGGTACAGGTTTCGAGCAGGTGAAAAAGGCGATCGCTGATGCCAAGCTTTTGATGTACTCATAATCCTCAGATTAAGGGGGTATCGATGTGGTACTCCCTTGGTGATGGATAGTGGCGATCAGCATCGCTCTAACGTTGGGCATTTGCCAACCCAGAAAGGTAAAATAGTCGAGATAACAAGGAATTTAGCCATGAGCGTTCTTGTCCCTGACGAAATTTTGACAGTAACCCGCATGACCGAGGCTGAAATGCGTCAAGAAATTGCGGTTATGCTTTTTCAGCGCGAGAAGCTTACCCTTGCTCAAGCTAGTCGATTCGCAGATATACACCGTGTTGCATTTCAGCACCTACTGGCTAGTCGTCACATCCCAGTGCATTATGGGGTCGAGGATTTTGAACAGGACATTCATAACCTACGGGAGATGGGTCGATTGTGATTATTGTCAGTGACACATCACCCATTAACAACCTCGCCGCCATCAATCATCTTCATCTTCTTCATCAACTATACGGAACAGTTCTGATTCCTGAGGCTGTTTATCGAGAACTTACGGATCCCAATTTTCCTGTGGCAGGTGCGACCGAAGTACAAACTCTTGATTGGATTAAAACTTGTGCTGTGAGCGATCGCCCTCTTGTTGAAGCATTGAGCAATGAACTTGATATCGGAGAAGCAGAAGCGATCGCCTTAGCAGTGGAGATTTCAGCCGATCAAATGTTGATTGATGAACGTCAGGGGCGGTGAGTAGCAAGCAGATTTAACCTTCGATTTACAGGACTTCTAGGGATTTTGATCGAGGCAAAAAGTCGAGGCTTAATTACTGAGGTGAAACCTGTGTTAGATGCTTTGGTTAATAAGGCTGGATTTTGGATCGCAGAGTCTTTATATAACAAGATTTTGCAAACTGTGAACGAAACTAACTGACTATACTTTTCAGAATCTACCAAGCGATCGCCCCCAAACAGGTTGTCGCGGCTCGTAATAGCTATGGTGGCACTGGGTTTGATCAGGTGAGACTGGCGATCGCCGATGCCAAACATTTGATGGATTAATTCTTAGCTTAAGGGAAGTATCGAGATGGTACTCCCTTTTTTTGTGATCAAGGGTTGCGATCATTTTTTATCTAACGACTGAGTTCAGCGGCGGCGAGTAACTTTAGGTTCCCTCTAACCATCTTTATTCCGCCGTTGCAACGATTTGTTAGATCTCTTGCATAAGTCTGAAAATTCCCCTCTTGGGAGGGGTAAGGGGTGGGTTCTCGATAACTGACGCAACTGATCGCACCCCTTCCGGCTTCGCCACCTTCCCCAAGGAAAGATTTGTTTCGCTGTTTAATCACTTTTGCAAGAACTCCGTTGTACTGCGTCGCTACACTGATTCTACCTGCAACCTTTCATGCAGAATTGGCTGTTCAACCTCCGATCGATAGTCGAATATAAAACTCAGTACCTCGCCCTAGTTCTGACTGAATCTCTAAACAACCACCATGCTTTTCTTCCACGATCGGGCGAGCGATCGCCAATCCCAATCTTGTCGCTTTCCCCACACTTTAGTCATAAACAAATAGTCAAAACTTCCTATACCGCATAATCATCGCCTGATTGCAATAATTACAAAGGTAATATAATCGCAAAACAGCTACCCACCCCTAACTCGCTAGTCAACATTACTTCTCCCTGATGTAATTCCACAATACGTTTAACTAAAGCGAGTCCTAAACCTGTACCCTCATATTGGCGGTTCAGGGCACTATCAACTTGAATGAATGGTTCAAATACTTTCTGGAGATTTTCAGGAGCAATCCCAATTCCTGTATCTTTGAAATTAACTTGTAAATAGCTTTTTTGCTTGATTGTGATGGGATAAATAACTTCCAAAGTAATACATCCTCCTTCTGGGGTGAATTTGACGGCATTACT
>JBIKYI010000141.1:0-6733 GCA_044355355.1 Limnothrix sp.
GGATAACGGCAATCTTGTTTTCAACTTCAGGACAGTGAGCAACGATCCGAGCCTTCATGTTGTCGCTGAGGACGATGATTTCTTTCGAGTTGCGCCATACCAGTTTGTTAATCCAAGTCCAAACCTTAACAACGGGGTGATCACGGCGAATCATGCCTAGTTCAACGGAGATATCGGGGTGGATATCGTAGATGAGGCAGATATAGGGAAGACCAAAGACGAGGTTTAGAACGTAGCCGATAACGGGCAAGAAGGGAGGAGCGGTGGTAACGAGGAGAATGCTGTGCTTATGGAAGTTAAAAGCGAGGTGTAGTACTGCGCGGATGGCGAAGAGTAAGCCACCGATAAGAGCACCACTAATTCTCTTGGAGGCAAACTTCGTGATGCGGGAGCGGTGAATTTTAACGGAACCTCTTTGCTCAAAGCTCGGTGCTTGCTCTTCTTTGTTGGCGTAGCCGGGTTGACCTGTAAATACGCTGATGTCTAGACCTTTACGTCCGAGGTGTCTGACGAGTTCGTCAATGAGTTGACCCGTTGCGGCGTAGTCGGGGGGGAAGAATTGAGTCACGACGGAAAGCTTAACGGACTCTTGTGCGACGGTGCTAGCTTGTTGCTCTCTATTGAACAGACGACCAACTGCGTTAATCGGGAAATTCTTGGAGGGGATATTGCGGCTTACAGTCACGACTCAAATCTCTCAACTTCAATGGGTGGGACAACAGCTCGGTAACCTTGCTTTGTTCCGTTAATGAAAGTCTAGCAATGAAATACTTAGTAGAAATCCCGTAAGTACCCGTTTTGTTTAAAGCTTCTGTAAAGCTTGTTTTTTTGTATGAAGAACAAATAAAGTGAGCTGTTTCTTTGTCTGTTCAGAAAGTGTTTTCTGCCTATGAATATGAATTTACACACTTTATGTAGTGTTCTGATTCTTTTATTGCCTATATATAGTGTTTTTGTTTTTGGGGCGTTTTTTTTGATATGTGGGAGGGTAGTCACGTAAGTATATGTCTAAGTATTGTGAGGTTAGAGGATTTTGTCTGAATGATTGTTTCGTTGATTGAAGTCTTCTTGAAAAACTGTTGGGTTTGTTTAGGTGTTTTTTCTGATCATGGAGTCGTTACTTGAAAATGTTTAATATGAACATTTTGTTGTTTTTTGGCAATTGGGTTTGCTGAGGATGATGGGGGACGGTGCTAGAATGCCTTCATACTCTGATTGGGCAACCATTTGTTTTGACTTGGGTCTAGAAGGGTATTGATTTTGGTTGGCGCTCACATGATGAAAATTAAATCTTTCTTTGCGGCTGTACTGTTGGGTTCCGTGGTTTGGGGTAGTCCTCTGTTTAGTGGTGCTGTGGGGGCTGAGGCTGGTTTGTTTGGTGCGCGGGAGCTTGAGGCGGATAAGGTGGTGGCGATCGCCGTGCCTGTGGATAATGGTGCGTCTTATAATTTGTTGATTGTGGAACAGCTTGGTAATGGTCGAGCCTGTTGGAGTGAGAAGGCTGGTACGCCGACGGTGATTGATCCGCTGTTGTTGGGGTTTGATTTTACGAATATTTGTAATCGCAGTACGGACTCGAATGGGTATTCGGTGCGTCTGGCGGATGAGGATATGGCTTGGCGCTATGCTCTGCGATTGGTGGTGGAGGGGAATGATGTGGTTCTTAAGGCGTTTAATGCTGAGAATTCTTGGCGATCGCCCCTTGAGGTGGGTCGTACCAATGGCATTGCACCAGGTATGTTAAAGGTAAATCTTGATCTGGGGTGGCAGATGGCGAAACGCACCTACCAGGGTCAAACCCTTGGACATATATATATGGTGAGTGACCGAACGGCGAACCAAGTTTTGGCGGCTGCTAATGGGGTTGATCGTCCTCGATCAAGTGCTCTGACGGCTTCGAGTTCGAGTGCTTCCCAAACGGCGATCGCCACCCAGCCCGTAGCCATGGCTCCAGGGTCTGTGCAAATTTTCGTTCCTCCCTCCAGTCCTGTGACGAACCTCGCCACCCCCATCGTGCCTGCTGTGCAAGCGGATAATCTGGGCATTGCGCCCTTGCCTGTACCAAATAAACCGATTCCGGTGGGAGTTAATGGTACTTTGCCCCCTGCCCCCCTCTCTGTGTCCCTTGCGCGATCGCTGGGCTTGAACTATAAAGTGGTGGTGGACACAACAACAGAAACCCAGAAGGCAACGCTCAAGCAAATTGTGCCCGATGCTTTTAACACTTGGGTGGATAATCGCCGGGTGATGCAGGCGGGAGCCTTTGCTGATGAGGCTGAAGCTCAGGAATTACAACAGCGTCTCAGTCAGGCAGGTTTGCCCTCACGGATTGTGATGGCGCGTTAGATGAATTACACCGAAATTTTTGTGGAAGCATTTGTGGCGATCGCCGCCGAACCCTGGGAACCAATCGTCGCGTTTTACCAGGGTTTACTCGCGGTTGAGCCGCACCTTTATCTGCCTGATCGCTATGCCGAATTTAAACTAGACAGCCTAAAACTCGGCATCTTTAAACCCAATGCCGCCCATACCGCTGAATTCCAAGGAACCCCAGGGGCAATCAGTCTTTGTCTTGAAGTGCAGGATCTACCAGGGGCGATCGCCACTATCCAAACCTTAGGCGGCAGCGTTAACCCTGAAATTATGCAAACATCCCATGGCGAAGAATGTTACGCCTACGATCCATTGCAAAATAGGATTATTCTACATCTTGCCAATCTGGGATAAGGAGAAGGGGAGAGAGGGTGACGGGGCGATCGCCATACCAAACAAATTCTTTCAACACACCAAAATGATCTTTTTCACCGCGTCCCCTTAGCCTCCTTGTCGCCCAAGTCCACAAACTGAAACTACTTACTACTTAGCCCCAGTTTCCTTCTCAAACTCATCCACAGCCTTCTCAGTGCGATCATTCGGATTAGTGAACTTATCTTTCGGAGCAAGACCAATAATAAAAGAATTAATCGTCGCTTTTGTATTTTTACTGGCACTTCTTAGTGGCTCAGGCAGGATAATATCACCCACCGTTACGAAGATCACTAATAGAAAAATGACCAATTTAACCACTGTGTCAGTACTCGCAAATTTGACACGCATCGCCTAAACCTCTCTGTGACATCCCAAAACAGCTAACGCAAGCAATCATACTCTGCGCAATCTATCCCTATTCTAGGTTACGAATTTGAGAACTGGAGTCCGTCAAAATACAAAGTGTTAATCCCAAAGTCCTGAGACACCAAGGCAAAAAGCATCATCAAAAACAAAAAAGCATACTTTCCGCAGAAAATATGCCAGGATTTTATCTCTAAGAATTGCCAATGATCTGACAAACAAGATTTTGAGTAGGACTGCTATTCACCAATAATTTCTGGTTGAGTTAACTCATCGGACATTTCGATAATGGCGCGGATAGGCGGCTTCATGAGGGGATCTTCGATGGAATCAAAATCTTCATAACGGCGGCGCTTCGCCCGTTGAGCAACTTGCACGGTAATGCGATAACGGTTAGATGCTGCTTGCATCAGATCTTCGGCGCGGTGCATGATTTCGGAAGAGTCGAAAGAACTACGTTTTTGCATGCTTGGTGTAACTAAATTTAATTAAATAATTCTATTTCGGCGTTTGGGCTTTTCTATTATAGGGTGCGGATGGAATGGCTTTGGTCTAATCGCGATCTAATCATCAATCAGACTGTCTCGATCTAATAACAATAAATTGCGTAGTTGGTTGGTATCGAGTTCGGTTAACCAGTTTTCGCCTGTATCGACGGTTTGTTCGGCGAGGTCTTTTTTGCTGGCGATCATGGCGCTGATTTTTTCTTCGAGGGTTCCGGTGGAAACGAATTTATGTACCTGGACGTTTTGTTGTTGTCCGATACGGAAGGCGCGGTCGGTGGCTTGGTTTTCGACGGCGGGATTCCACCAACGATCAACGTGGAAGACGTGGTTAGCGCGGGTGAGGTTGAGTCCTGTGCCGCCTGCTTTGAGGGATAGGATAAAGATATGGGGAGCGTTGGGGTCGTTTTGGAAGCGATCACACATTTGTTGGCGGACTTCGCGTTTGGTGGAGCCGTAGAGGAAGAGGACTTCTGTGCCAAGGCGTTCGGTGAGGTAGGGTTGTAGGAGTTTGCCCCATTCGGCAAATTGGGTGAAGATCAGGGCGCGATCGCCTTCGCTGATTAATTCTTCGAGCATTTCCTCTAGGCGTCGTAGTTTGCCGGAACGTTGGGCGAAATGTTTGCTCAGTTCTGGTTTTTCCTGGAGGAGGGCGGGATGGTTGCAGAGTTGTTTTAGGCGCAGCAGTAGGGTCAGGATTAAGCCCCGGCGTTTGATGCCTTCGGTGGCTTCGATTTCGGCGAGGGATTGATCGACAAGGGTTTGGTAAAGGTTACCCTGATCCTTGGAGAGGCTGCAAAAGACTTCCATTTCCTGTTTTTCGGGCAGATCTTGGATGATGGTTTTGTCGGTTTTGAGGCGGCGCAGGATAAAGGGTTGGGTGAGTTGCCGTAGGGAATTGAGGGTCTGGCGATCGCCATATTTTTCGATGGGGATGGCAAAACGGCGCTGGAAAAATTGCTGATTGCCCAGGAAGCCAGGATTGAGAAAATCGAGGATTGACCAGAGTTCTTTGAGACGGTTTTCGACGGGGGTTCCGGTTAAAGCGATGCGAAAACCTGCGTCTAAGGTGCGTACTGCCTGGGATTGTTTCGCCTGGGGATTTTTAATATTTTGGGCTTCGTCGAGAATGACCCCCTGCCAAGGCACTGCCGCTAGGTCTTTTTGATCCCGGTGGAGGAGGGAATAGCTGGTTAAAATTACGTTGTATTTTTTGGCATCGGTGGCAAAGGTTTTACCCTTTTTGCGGCGATCGCCATGGTGAATCCAAGTTTTAAGGGTGGGTGCAAATTTACGAATTTCCCGCTCCCAATTACTGACAACGGAGGTGGGACAAACAAGTAAAACAGGCTGAGTGAGTTTCTTTTCTTCCTGGAGCCTGAGTAAAAATGCGATGGATTGGATCGTTTTTCCCAAGCCCATATCATCCGCCAGACAAGCACCTAAACCCCAACGCTGCAAGAAGTTGAGCCAACTCATCCCCTTTTGTTGATAGGGGCGCAATATGCCCTGGAGACTGGTGGGCGCATCCAGCAATTCAAGACTTTCGTTATTCGTTAGGTGATTAATTAATTCCTTGAGTATCCCGGATGCATCGAAACCAACAACGGGTAATTTGGCGAACATTTGCCCCTGCTCGGCGCTAAACCGGAGGGCATCTTCCACCGTGAGATTTTGGGCATTGGTTTTGAATTGATACACTTCTTGGGCTGCCCGTACATCCGTCGGTTGGAGCGCCAGCCATTGTCCATCGACCTGTACCAGGGGCGATCGCCGTTCTAGCAGTTGCCGAAATTCCGCCTCCGTTAACGTGGTATCCCCCACTGCCACACTGAGTTGATATTGCAATAAACTCTGCAAATTAAGACGGGTTTCATCCCGGACACTCGCGGCAATTTTTACGCCCAACCGAGCTTCCTTTCCCCCCGCTTCTAATCCCGGCGGTAGGATCACCCCTAACCCTTTATCCCGCAATTGCCAGGCGATCGCCCGAATAAATTCATAGGCTTGGATCGCATCCAGACTACAGGCTATAGGTTGAGGCTCTGCCAAACTTTCAATAATGGGATGGTACAAACGCGAGGCGAACCCCAAACCCTTGAGCAAGATTTCCTGGGGTTGCTCTGGATCACGCCAGATCTCCGCCGCCGGAATCACCACCGCACCATCCCCAAGGGATTGCAAACCGTAGCGTAATTGCCAATGATCCTGCTCCGTGGCAGGTGGTTCCAATTGAAAACAGGTACGAAAGAGGGTTTGGTTTAAGTGAAAATCCGGCGGTTGTACCAGATGATCCCGCACCGGAAATGTCCAACTTTCGTAGGCATGGCGTAATTGTTGGGGCGATCGCCCATCCAGTTCAAAAGTCGGTTTTGCCTTCGCCAGACGATCCACCCAGGGCAATGCCACCGAAGTTTTCGGGAAATTTTGCAACGGTTTCGCATAGGGACGAATTTGCGCATCCACCATCTGGGTCAAAAAACTCAACAGCACCTGTGCCGGATCCTCCCCCTGGTTACAAATACCCGGCATATGCTGCAAAAACTGTGCCAAACGCTGCTGTTCCGTCACACTATCCAGCAGAGGAACCCAGGTCGCCAAATGCTGTTCCCCCTCAATGGCAGTGATGTGGGGCAAAAACTTACGACGAATAATTAAATCCAGACTCCAGCGGTACACCTGCGACCAGAACCGTAGATCCCCCGCCAACACCGACGCACTCAGGGGCACTTGCCCTAAAATTTTGCTGGTTTGTCGTGCATTAAGCTGGATGCCGCGAATTTGCCAAGCCGCTAAAGTGAGGGCCGTTTTACTCGGAATTGTTTCTTGATTTGATAATAGGGGCTGGGCAACCTTGGTTTTAGTCGCCTTTTTGGTCGGCAAGATCAAAGTTGTATCCGTCCAGTCCACTGCCTCCGGCAAGTCAATGTCATTTTCCGTTAATAGGCTTTCTAGGGCAGGGCGATCGCAAGTAAACGGATGAATCGGCGGCAACAGATCCGATCTACTGCACCACACTTCGCCCCACAGGAAAAAAGAGGATTGCTGTCCCTGGGAGATCCAATTGCCGTGTAAAACTGCCATAGAAGATGAACGATCTGTAAAAAACGGACGCAGCA
>JBIKYI010000142.1:0-6673 GCA_044355355.1 Limnothrix sp.
ATTTTTGATCCCTCCGCCTTCGGCACCTCCCTTAGAAAGGGAGGTAATGACTGTCTAATTTTTATTTGGAATGACCATAGCGTTGTGTTTGCGTCCTGTGATGAGGCGAATGCTTATTATGATCCAGAGGCTTCTGAAATCACGATGTGTTATGAATTGATTGCGGATTATGTCAGTATTTTTGAAGATGAGATTGAGACAGAGGAAGACTTTGCAAATGGGTAATTGATGCAAGTTCTTTTACTTTTTGTCATGAATTAGGTCATGCGGTTATTGATCAGTATGACCTACCCGTTACTGGAAATGAGGAAGATGCTGTGGATAATTTTGCGGCGATCGCCCTATTGGATATCTATTTGCGCTAAATGCAACAAACCTTTCCCCCTGAATATGAGCGATTATCTGGCTCGTCAACAATTTCTTGAGTTGTTTGGCAATGATGTCTCCCGTGGTTCTGTAAACCCCAAATAACTCAAATAAAAAGGTGATTGATCATTACGATCTAATCACCTTTATACAAAACTTTTATCAATGATTTACCGATAAAGATTTACTGATAAAATTCGAATTAACCTAAAGTAAATTTGCAGATTCATAGAGCCGACGTACCATCGCGAGTAGGCGATCGCCATACTGCATATCCGCCGACATCCGCCCAGAAAGCTGCTGAATTAATGGTGCAATCCCACGGGTAACAAAGCGAAAACGCGGATCGACAACCTCCTGCACAATCGGCTCAAAACTCGCATAGGCTTTCAAGTGTTGGATATGGGCACGCACACCCACCCGCGCACTGGGGAAAGTTGCACCAACCGTACCGCCACCCACAGAACCCAGATTGGCAAAATTATTTTGGGATGCGTCAATATCCCCAATAAATTGCAGGAAGGAGGTTTCTAAACACATCTGGCAAAACGCAATATCAGCACTTACCCCCTCGATCGCCGCCTCTTCGCGATACAGTTTCGGCAAATCAGGGAAGCGTTGCAATGCTGCCTCATTATTCGACTTGAGGAACATAATCATTTGTACCTCAGAAGTATTGCCCGTTCCCATAATCCGGTCGAGTTGACCCGGACAAATCGTCAAAATAGAAGACAAAATCAACGTGCGCGTATCACTATCCCAGGCAACCGTCACATTATATTCCCGTAGCTCAATCGCCTTGACATAGACGATCCCCTGGTACTGCACCAGACGCAGGGAAGCCTTATTTAATAACTTAATCCCCAGGCGATCCACCAAATCCATTGGCAGATAAGAATTGCCGTTAATTAAAATGCCCTTCTCTGCATAGGCTTGCTTATTGATGACAATATTAATTGCTGGATAGGTCTTGTCATCAATGGGTGGTAGCACACCGCTTGAACCCTGAACCCAAGCTGATAAACCCTCCGCAATACCTAGGGCAAAATCCTTACGGCGATTAATCAACAAACTGCGATCGCCCGGACTCGTGAGAAAACCCACATCCAAAACCACCGAAGGAATCGCCACCTGACGACAAAAAGCCAGACGACCCAAGCCTGTTAACGTATCTGCCTTTGCCCCCCGGCTACTTAATTCCGGCACACGGCGTAACAGGGAGCGCAGAATTAACTCCGCATGACCCTTGCGCTCATCATTATTGGCGATATAGTAAGCCGTTGCCCCCCGGACACTGGGATCCGTAAAGGCATCCGTTTGAATTTCCAGGGCAATATCCCCCTGACGAGCACGGGCATTGATCCAAAGAATCGAATCCGCCGCACTCAGATCATCCGGGACGGCAAGAATTTCTAAATTTAAGCGTCTAACCTCTGGTACGAGCTGATCCCTTAACAGGATCATTTGTTGTGCCTCCGTCGTATTTCCTGCGACAGCACCGGGGTCGATAATTCCCCCTTCCATGCCACCATGACCTGCGGATATAAAGATTCTGCCCATTAGATTTGCTACTGTATCGTTGCTCAGTGGTTAGTCTAAATCTAAGGTTAACTCCAATTGCTAAATCTATGGGAGTAATTTTTAGAAGATATTACAGTTTTGCGAGTTTACCGCCGATCCACTGGGATTTTCCATTAGAAAAGGTCACTTTGTTCTGGTGATTGCTGGTCTGGGTCTTCGTGGCGATCGCCCCATTAATCGCGGGAAATGTCATGTACTGCTCAAAAAAAAGGGGCAAAAAAGTTCAAAAAAGTAATTATCTCTGCACTGAATCCGGATTGTCCTGGTTACAATTATGAGAAATTTACCGCTAATATGACAAAACATCTCGTTTTTTAGGGGAGACGCAATAAAAATGCTAGTCATCGCGTCGTCCAAGGGTTCACCCACGTAATCCATGCCTCTAATGGCTGAATGTGTTGATTCATTATGTCACTTAGATTTGTCGTTATTAGTGCCTTTATTCTCTATTAGTGCCTTTATTCTCTAGGATCTCTGCGTCTAAACCATGAGTAAAATTTCGGATTGCAGCAATATTTTATTTTCCGTAGACAAGGATTGTGTGGACATTAAGCAATTACAGCATTTGTTTAATGTGACGGCTTTTTGGGCGAAGGAGCGTTCCCTAGAGGATCTGGAGGTGGCAGTTGCCTATAGTGATCCGGTGGTGACGGTCTGGGATGGCGACCGCATGATTGGCTTTACCCGTGGGACTTCCGATGGCATTTACCGCGCCACAATTTGGGATGTTGTGGTTCACCCGGACTACCAAGGTCTAGGGCTGGGTCGCAAGATGGTAGAAACCCTCATCAGTCACCCCCGCATGAACCGTGTAGAGCGCATTTATTTAATGACCACCCATCAACAGAAATTCTATGAGCGCATTGGTTTCCAGGAAAATCAAACGACCACGATGGTACTCCATCACCATGAGCACCCGGCGAGCGTTATTTCTTGTCAACTAGAGGAAGCCATCCCTGTACCTGTATAACCCCGTCAGCGGTGATTTGTTTGCTGGCTTGTCCCCCCAGCACGGCGATTAATTTTTCGCACAGTTGCCATTTCAGGGCAGGGGAAAATTCAAATTTTTGGGCAGCTTGTTTGATCTCTTCTGGGGTTGGCTTGCTGCTTATTTTTATGTCGGGAATGGTTGCCTCTTGCCAAAAATCTCGGTCACTGCGGGAGGTCACCTGGAACTGGAGGCGATCGCCAGGAATCACCCCATAATCAACCCTGATTTCCCCGTTGAGGGTGTGATTGATCGTCGTGTTGAGCAGGGTGAGAAAATATTGCTGGAGACGCAGGCGATCGCCTGTCATGAGGATTGCCGTACCTGCTTCAGCACCACTAAACTTTAATTTCAAATTACGATTTTGCGCCTTCACCACAAAGATGGACTCCAATTCCATCATTAATACCGCATAGTCAAAACTGTCCGCCTTTAGAATTGCCGCCCCATAATCCAGTTTCGAGACATCCACGACGAGATCTAAGAGGGTCATGAATTTTTGACAGGCGGCATAACATTGGGCAATAAACTCCCGCTCCTCCGCCGGATCCTCACAGAGATCCGCCATAATCAATTGCTGCAAACTCATCATCTGACTCATGGGCGATCGCAACTCATGGGCAGTCTGTCCCAGAAAACCCGCCTGCAATTGACCCAACTGTAAAGCCATTGCCAAAGCCGTTTCTAAATTTCCAGAACTACCAGAACTATTTGACGAGTTACTTGACATAACAAAACATGACCATTCGCCTTAACGGCAGAGAGTGTAACGATAAGATTAAAGCAATTCACCTCATCCCAGGTTTAGATGAATGCTGCGCTACGCTTATTTCCCCGGTTGTGTTGCCCAAGGAGCTTGTCGAGAACTACACCTCTCCACCACCGCTTTAGCCCAAGTTCTTGATATTGAACTCATAGAACTGAAAAAAGCAGCCTGTTGCGGCTCTGGAACCTATAAAGAGGAATCCCAACTCCTTGAAGATACCGTCAATGCCAGAAATATTGCCCTAGCCGAATCATTAAATTTACCTTTATTAACCCATTGCAGTACCTGTCAAGGTGTCATTGGTCACGTAGATGAGCGGCTGAAGGAGGCAAAGGCGAATGATCCAGCCTACTTGGCGCAGATTAATGGCTTACTCACCAAGGAACAATGTTCCCCCTACCAGGGTTCGACGGATGTAAAGCATATCCTCTGGGCGTTGGTGGGGGATTACGGACTGGATAAACTCCGCGCCAAAATTACGAAGCCCTTGAAAAATCTTAAATGTGCGGCGTTTTATGGCTGCTATCTGCTCCGTGCCCAGAAGACTATCCCCTTTGATGATCCGGTTGATCCGCGATCGCTGGAAAATGTGTTTACGGCGGTGGGAGCAACGCCTGTAGTCTATGAGAGCAGAACCCAATGTTGTGGCTGGCCCCTGTCGAGCTATGCCACAAAACAATCCTTTACGATGGCAGGACGGCATATCAAGGCGGCGATCGCCGCAGGGGCAGATTGTATTGTGACTCCTTGTCCCCTCTGTCACCTCAACCTAGATTCCCGCCAACCCGAAGTGGAAGAAGTCCTTGGCGAAAAACTAGGGCTACCCATTTTGCATCTTCCGCAACTAGTTGCCCTTGCCCTGGGTGTGCCCCCCGCTGAATTGGGATTGAGCAAACATATTGTTTCCACTAAACCGCTGCTTGAAAAATTGGGCTTTTAGATTTTCCGAGTAATCCTTAAATCTAGCCGCCAAGACAAAAGACGTTCAAGGAGTCAAATCATCGTGTCATAGGGGCTGACTTGAAGAAAATCCACTGAACAAAAACTCTAGAATGGATGAATTTAGGGGCGATCGCCATAATCTCGAAAAATGGGAGTCCTGCCCCTGATATACTAATTTACGCCCTATGCCGAGCCGAAGAAGGCGATGAGGCATTGCTCCCCTGGGCAACTGTGTACAAACAAGCGTAAAGAAAATCAGTGGATCTCAAACACCTTTTCCAGACCGAAAATCCAGTCCTTGGCGTTGTTCACCTGTTGCCTTTACCGACCTCTGCCCGTTGGGGTGGCAATTTGCGGGAGGTCATGGATCGTGCGGAACAGGAGGCAACAGCCCTTGCCGCTGGCGGTATTGATGGCATTATTGTCGAAAATTTTTTTGATGCCCCCTTCACGAGACATCAGGTTGACCCCGCGACCATCAGCGCGATGACTTTGATCATGGATCGTCTGTCAGGCTTGGTGACTGTGCCCCTCGGTCTAAATGTGCTGCGTAATGATGCGAAAAGTGCCATGGCGATCGCCGCTTGTACTGGGGCAACATTTATCCGCGTCAATGTCCTCACGGGTGTGATGGCAACGGATCAAGGCTTGATCGAAGGCAATGCCTATGAATTGCTGAAGTATCGCCGTGAATTAGGTGCTGATGTAGCGATTCTCGCCGATGTCCTCGTTAAACATGCCCATCCCCTGAGTACTCCGGATTTAACTGCCGCCATTCATGACACAGTGGAGCGGGGTTTAGCCGATGCCGTCATTTTGTCCGGTTGGGCAACGGGTCATGCACCGAAGATCGATGACATTAAAGATGCCAGGGAAAACGCTGGTGATGTACCCATTTTGATTGGCAGTGGGGCAACTTGGGAAAATATCGGCAATTTGCTCCAGGTGGCAGATGGGGCGATCGTGGCTAGTTCCCTGAAGCGCCATGGCAAGATTACTGAGCCGATTGATCCCCTCCGTGTTTCGCAATTTATCGAGGCAGCTCAACAGGGAATCAAGATTCGTCAAATGCGCCAGCAACAATTTGCTTAGTTTAAAACCGGATTTATCCTGACGCAAACCAATGCTCGCGGTTATATTTGACCGAAAAAACAGAATTATTCACGAACAGAATGTCAGCAATGACCTTTGACTATTAGTATGGAAGAAATGGGAGAAGTTTCCCTCGCATCAGTTCTTTGAGTAATTCCCTTAACTAATTCGCTATGGTACGCAGACGTTCCCAACCTTGGATTCACCAGTGGTCACGACCCATTATCGGGGCGATCGCCATCCTCGGTTTTTGCCTCACCAGCTATCTCACCATCTCCAAAATCCTCGGTCAAGACGTTGCCTGTGGTGTTGAAGCTGCTGCCACCAGTTGTGGGGATGTCCTCTCCAGTCCCTATGCCTTTGTCTTTGGTTTACCCCTGTCCCTCTTTGGGGCGATCGCCTACCTTTCTATGGCAGGATTCGCCCTTGTGCCCCTCGCCGTCAATCCGGAAGACAACAAGAAACTCCGCACCAAACTAGACGAATGGACATGGCTATTGCTGCTCATGGGTGCTACCGCCATGACCGTCTTCAGTAGCTACCTGATGTATATCCTGTTCACCAAAATAGGCGGCTTCTGTCTCTACTGCATCACCTCAGCCACCTTTGCCGTGAGCTTCCTGATCCTGGTGCTGCTCGGTAGACTCTGGGAAGACCTCGGTGAAGTCTTTCTGATCGGCTTTGTCGTCGCCATCATGACCATTGTCGGTACTCTCGGCATCTACAGCAACGTCGAAAAAAAGCTACAAGCCAGCGAGCCAGTCTATAACGAAGCCGGACAAGAAATTATTACCCAGGCTCCAGCCCAATCCCCAGAACCACCCTATGGCTGGGAAATTACCACCACCTCCAGCCAGGCGGAAATTGACCTAGCAGAATATCTCAGCAGCATTGGCGCAAAAGAATATGGCGCTTACTGGTGTCCCCACTGCTACGAC